>NZ_JBYCLB010000246.1:0-3783 GCF_057473705.1 Mycobacterium sp. TH-M15
CGAGAGCATGGCAAAAAACAACAAAAACAAAACCACCAAACACACTATTGAGTTCTCAAACAACACGCTCATCAGACGCCTGACCAACCCGCGACACCGTCGGGGGCCGACCGAGCGTACAGATGAAATGCCCACGGACTCGTGTCGGGTCCGTGGGACTCGCCGTAAGTGCGGTCGTTGCCCGCCATTGGCGACGTCAGCTAAGTTACGCCAACAGCCGGCGCGAGTCAAATCGCCTGCTGGGCCGGGGCTTTCGGGGGCTTTCCGGCTACCAAACCGGTCGGGTCAGCCGGCCCGCTCGACCCCGGCGACGTTGCGCTTTCCCCGGCGCAGCACCAGCCAGCGGCCGTGCAGGAAGTCGTCGGGCTGTGGCCGCCAGTCCTCGTCCTCGATCCGGACGTTGTTCACCGAGACCCCGCGCTCGCCGATCATCCGCCGGCCCGCTCCCCTGCTCTCCGCCAGGCCGGTGCCGACCAGCAGGTCGACGATGCCGTCCGGGCCGCCCGGGGCCAGCACCGCGACCGGGGCCTCCCGTAGCGCCGCGGTCAAGGTGGCCTCGTCGAGCCGGGCCAGCTCACCGCGGCCGAACAGCGCCTGGCTGGCCAGTTCGACCGCTTCGGTGGCGGCCGCACCGTGCACCAGGGTGGTGAACTCGCGGGCCAGCCGCCGCTGCGCCGCCCGCTGCTGGGGCGCCGACTCGGTGGCTTGGGCCAGTTCGTCCAGCTCCGCGGCGGACAGGAAGGTGAACCAGCGCAGGTAGCGGACGACGTCGGCGTCGGCGGTGTTGACGAAGTACTGGTACCAGGCGTACGGGCTGGTCAGCTCCGGGTCCAGCCACAGGCTGCCGCCGCCGGTGGACTTGCCGAACTTGCTGCCGTCGCTGGCGGTCACCAACGGCACGGTCAGCGCGTGCACGGCGGCGCCCAGTTTCTGGCGCACCAGGCGCACCCCGGCGACGATGTTGCCCCACTGGTCGGAGCCGCCGATCTGCAGCGAACAGCCGTACCGCCGGTGCAGTTCGACGTAGTCGTTGGCCTGCAGCAGCAGGTAGCTGAACTCGGTGTAGGAGAGTCCGTCCCCGTCCAGCCGGCGCCGGACGGTATCGCGGTCGAGCATGACGTTGACCGAGAAGTGCTTGCCGACATCACGCAGGAACTCCACCGCCGACAGCCGGCTGGTCCACTCCAGATTGTCGACGACGATCGCGCCGGTGGAGGTGTCGTCGAGATCGACGAAGCGTTCCAGCTGGCCGCGAATCCGCTCGGCCCACTCGGCGACGGTGTCGGCGGTGTTCAGGGTCCGCTCCCCGGTTTCCCGTGGGTCGCCGATCATCCCGGTCGCCCCGCCGGCCAGCACGATCGGGCGATGACCGGCCCGCTGGAAGCGGCGCAGGGCCAGCAGCGGCACCAGGTTCCCCGCGTGCAGGCTCGGCGCGGTGGGGTCGAACCCGGCGTACACGGTGATCGGTCCGCGGCCGACCGCCGCGGCAAGTGCGTCCAGATCGGTGGATTGGGCGATCAGCCCGCGCCAGCCCAGTTCGTCGAGGATGTCGACAGATTCAGTGCCCATGGATCAGCTATCTTCCCCGATCAGTCGCTGGCGCCCGACGCCGCCGCGCGGAGACTGCGCTGGTAGGCCGACACCTCCGACCGCCCGGCCAGCCAGAGCCGCCACGGCCGATCGGCCGCCTGGCTGACCCCGACCCGCGGGCCCGCCTGGACCGGCGCATCCGGGTCGCCGAGTTCCAGCCGCACCGGGCTGGCCGGATCGAACAGGTCGATCCCGTAGTCGTCCATGGTGATGCCCAGCGCGGCGCACAGGTTGCCCGGGCCGCGCGCCAACGCGGTCACACCGGCCGACGCACCGCGCCGCGCCCGGGCCGCCTCGGAGTCACCGTCGACGGCACCGGAGCGCAGCAGCACCGCGGCAGCCGTCCCGTCCGGCCCGCACACCACGTTGGCGCAGACGTGAATCCCGTAGCTGCGGTAGGTGTACAGGTGACCGGGCGGCCCGAACATCACGCGGTTCCGGTCGCTGGGCCCGCCATAGGAGTGCGCCGCGGCATCCGGCCAGGGGCCGTCGGGAACTCCGCCGTAGGCCTCGACCTCGACGATCCGCAGCCGGACGTCGCGGCCGATCAGGGTGGACCCCAGCAGCCGGTGGGCGGCGGTGACCGGATCGACGGCCAGCCGCTCAGCGCTCACCGGCCAGATTCTGCCTGCCCGTCTTGACGGCCGCGCACCGGGGGTATATTCACCACATGATGAGTTCATCGTCCGATGAATTGTTGCGGACCGGCGCCGATCTGGCCGTCGACATCAACCACGTGCGGGTGAACCGCGGCAACCGGCCGGTGCTGCCCGATTTCTCGGTGCGGATCGCCCGCGGCAGCGTCACCGGGTTGCTCGGACCGTCCGGATGCGGCAAGACCACGCTGATCCGCTGCATCGTCGGGACCCAGGTCGTCACCTCGGGCACGGTCAGGTGCTGCGAGCCGACCTCTGGCAGCAGTTTCACGAACTGGCGCGGCGCGGGGCCACGCTGCTGGTGTCCAGTCACGTGATGGACGAGGCGGACCACTGCGCCGACCTGCTGCTGATGCGCGACGGGCGCCTGCTGGCTCACACCACCCCGACCCGGCTACGAGAGGACACCGGATGCCCATCCTTGGAGGAAGCGTTTCTCTCCGTCATCCGGCACACCACCGTGCCGCTAACCAGCTGAGCCGGCTGACCCTGCAGCCATATCTGGCCACCACGCTGCGAATCCTGCGCCAGTTGGCCGCCGACCACCGCAGCGTCGCGATGCTTCTGCTGGTGCCCGGACTGATGATCGCGCTGATGTATTACATGTTCAAAGACGCCCCGCACCCGCCGGGCACACCGTCGCCGTTCAACAACGCCTGCCTGATCCTGCTGGGTCTACTCCCGCTGGTGGTGATGTTTCTGATCACCTCCATCTCCATGCAGCGGGAACGCGTCTCCGGGACGTTGGAGCGCATCCTGACCACCCCGTTGCGCCGGCTCGATCTGCTGGCCGGCTACGGGACGGCGTTCTCGATCGCGGCCGCGGCCCAGGCCACCATCGCCTGTGCGGTGTCGTTCTGGCTGCTGGGCTTCGACACCGCGGGCAGCCCGGCCTGGGTGTTCCCGATCGCGATCGTGAACGCCGTGCTCGGTGTGGGCTTGGGCCTGCTGTGCAGTGCGTTCGCTCGTACCGAGTTTCAGGCCGTGCAGTTCATGCCGGTGGTGATCGCCCCGCAGTTGCTGTTGTGCGGCTTCATCGTGGCCCGCGCGGTGATGCCGGAATGGCTGCAGTGGGTCAGCAATGCGATGCCGGCCAGCTACCCGCTGGAAGCACTCCAGCAGGTGGGCGTTCACCCGCAGCTGACCGGGATCGCGGTGCGCGACATCGTCGTCGTGCTGGGCTTCGCGATCGCGGCACTGTGCCTGGCCGCGGCAACGCTGCGGCGACGGACCCCGTGATGACCGCGGCGAACCGGAAGCGGCCCGGCCGTCCGCCGGGTGCCTCGGGTACCCGGGAGCGGATACTGGACAGCGCGCGGCAGTTGAGTGCCCGCGGCGGGTTCAACAACACCGCGATCCGATCGGTGGCCGCTGCGGCGGGCGTGGACTCGGCGCTGGTTCACCACTACTTCGGGACCAAGCAGCAGCTGTTCGCCGCGGCCATGCACATCCCGATCGATCCGATGACGGTCCTCGGGCCACTGCGGAAGACACCGGTTACCGAACTGGGGCTGACGCTGCCGTCGTTGCTGCTGTC
>NZ_JBYCLB010000247.1:0-3466 GCF_057473705.1 Mycobacterium sp. TH-M15
CATCACCATCGCCGACGCGTTCCTGAAGGCCAACCTGATCCGGTCGGCGCTGGTGGTCAGCGGTGAGTACATCACCCACATCACCGAGACCGCGCAGAAGGAGATCGAGGGCCCGCTGGACCCGCGGCTGGCCTGCCTGACCGTCGGCGACGCCGGCGCGGCGGTGGTGCTGGAGCGCGGCGCCAACGACCGGGTCGGCTTCCACGACATCGACATGGCCACGCTGAGCGAGTACGCCAAGCTGTGCATCGGCAAGGCCACCGACAGCGAGCACGGCGGCGCGATCATGGTCACCGACTCGGTGAAGCAGACCGCGGTGGCGGTGAAGCACTCGGTGCCGTTCGTCGCCGGGGTGATGGCCCGGCACGGCTGGACCCCGGAGACCTGCGACCACCTGCTGATGCACCAGACCTCGGAGGCGTCGATCAACGACGCGATCCGGGCCATCAACGGGCTGCTCGGCCGGCAGGCGGCCAGCCGCAACAACACCATCTGCAACCTGGCCGAGCGGGGAAACACCGCCACCACAACGCATCTGGTGGCGCTGGTCGACTACATCCAGAGCAACCGGATCAACTCCGGGGACAACGTCGTGTTCTCGATCACCGGCTCCGGGCAGACCGTCGGCACCGCGCTGTACACCTTCGACGACCTGCCGGACCGGATGCGCCGGGACGGGGAGGCCAAGCACGGCCGCGGCGGCGGCACCGCCCCCAATGGCCGCCGGGAGCTGCCGGCGATCCCCCGGGTGCGCATCGACAGCGTCGGCATCGCCCCGGCGACCGGCCCCGAGCCGCCGAGCTCGATCCGGTTCGCCACCGAGGCGGCGGCGGCCTGCCTGGACCGCAGTGACATCGACCGCTCGGCGCTGGGCCTGATCATCCACACCGGCGTGTACCGCGACGACTTCCTGAGCGAACCGGCGGTGGCCGCCCTGGTCGCCGGCGAGATCGGCATCAACGCGGTGGTGAACTCCGCCGACGGGCCGAAGACGCTGGACCTGGACATCCTCAACGGCGCGGTCGGCTTCCTCAACGCCTGCCACGTGGCGGCCGGGATGATCGCGGCCGGCAAGACCGGGCACGCGATGGTGCTGGCCTCGGAGGTGGAGAACAACCCGGTGGACAGCGGCTGGCCGCGCACCGGCATCACCGAGACCGGCTCGGCGATCCTGCTCAGCCTCAGCGACGGCCCGGAAGGGTTCGGCCGCTTCGTCTTCCAGCACCACCCGGAGTACCGCTCTGCGGTGAGCACCTACACCCAGCCGGCAGCCGGCCACACCCGGCTGCAGGTCGAGCGTGACCCCAACCTGGCGGGCATCTACCTGAGCTGCCTGCCGGACGCCGCAAAGGAGCTGCTGGCACTGGAGGGGCTCGCCCCGGCCGACGTCGCGGTGGTGCTGCCGCCGGCGCTGCCGTCATCGGGTCTGGACGAGCTGGCTGCCCAGATCGGCATCCCCCGGTCGCGCTTCGTCGACCTGGTTGCCGACGGGCTGACCACCGACCCGTTCACCTCCGCGGTCCCCTACGGACTGGAGCACGTCCGGGCGCACGGGCTGGCGCAGCCCGGCGACGTCGCCCTGATCCTGACCATCGGATCGGGTGTCGAAGTCGGCTGCACCACTTACCGTTTCTGACTACCATTTCCGGCTGTGATGCTGGCGTTCGTGACCGGGGGAACCGGGTTCGTCGGATCAAACCTGGTCGCAGGTTTGGTTCAGCGGGGAGTTGCGGTGCGGGTCCTGCACCGGGCGACGTCGTCGCGGACGGCACTCGAGGGGCTGCAGTATCAGTCCTGCCCGGGTGACGTGCTCGACAGTGTCGACCAGCTGGCCGCCGCGATGACGGGCTGCAGCTGGGTGTTCCACACCGCGGCGATCTCCGACTACTGGCGGTATCGCGGATGTAAGAAGCTGTACCGCACCAACATCGACGGCACCCGCAACGTGCTTGCGGCCGCGCTGCGGGCCGGTGTGGAACGGTTCGTCCTGACCAGCTCGATTGGGGCGCTGGGCGTTCCGGCGTCTGGACGCCAGCTCACCGAGGACGACCGGTTCAACCTGCCGCCGCGCCGGTTCCCGTACGGCCACAGCAAGCACTTCGCCGAAGCCGCACTGCAGCAAGCGGTCGCCGATGGGCTGCCGGCGGTGATCGTCAATCCGTCGGTGGTGATCGGACCGCGCGATGTCAACCGGATCAACAGTGCGATGATCACCGAGGCGACTCGCGGGACGCTGCGGATCGCGCCACCGGGGGGAACCAATTTCGTCGCCGCCGGCGACGTGGTGTCCGGGCACATCGCGGCCGCCGAGCGCGGCCGTCTCGGCGAGCGCTACATCCTGGCCGGCGAAAACCTCAGCTTTCGCGACGCGTTCGCAGCGGTGTGTGAGATGGTTGACCGGCCACCGCCGCGGGTCGTCCTGCCCCGGTGGACGATACCGGTCGCGGCATCCGCGGTGGCGGCCGCGCGGACGGTGGTCGGACCCCGATTACCGATCGACGCGAAACAGATGCGGTTGTCGTCGCTGGCCATCTACGCTGACGGCGGGAAGGCGAGAAAGGAGCTGGGCGTGCCGCTCACACCGTTCCGCACCGCCATTCGGGACGCTTGTGATTGGTATGTCGACCACCATTACCTGGAACCCCTCGGACGTCGGCGTTGATGCCGGTTGCCGGCCGGCGTGATCGGGGGGCACGCCGATGAGCTGCGAGGGGACAGGCGAATGCGGATGCTGATCACCGCCGTTCGGGACCTGCAGTGGCGGAAGCGGCGGTTCGTGACCGCCATCTTCGGCACCGGCATGGTGTTCGCGCTGACGCTGATTCTGACCGGTCTCGCCCACGGTTTCCGGGTCGAGGGCGAGCGGGTGGTCGACTCGATCGGCATCGACGACTACCTGATCAAGGACAGCGCGGTGGGACCTTTCATGGGCTCGTCCCGGTTCCCGGAGGCGGAGGCGCAGAAGGTCGCCCGGATCCCCGGTGTCGAGTCGGCGGTCCCGGTGGTCTACGGCAACACGATCATGCAGGACCAGGCTTCGCCGGAGAACGTCAACGTGTACGGGCTGCCGGCCGACGGGACGGCTATGCCGCCGATCATGTTCGGCCGGGCGCCGGCGAAACCCGACGAGGCCGCCGTCTCCACCACCCTCAAGCGGTCGATCGGCGACGAGATAGACATGGCCGGGACGAAGCTGACGGTGGTCGGTCTGATCGACAAGTCGACCACCCTGGCCGGCCAGCCCAACGCCTTCCTGACCGTGCGGGGCGCCCAGAAGCTGATGTTCTCCGGGCAGCCGGTGATCTCGGCCGTCGGCCTGCGCGGCCTGCCGAGCACCGTCCCGGACGGGTATCGGATCGTGGACCGGCACGGCGCGGTCGACGACATGGTGCGCCCGCTGCACGGGGCCCAGCTCGCCATGTCCTACATGGCGGTGCTGCTGTGGGGGGTGGCGGCGCTGATCGTC
>NZ_JBYCLB010000248.1:0-17266 GCF_057473705.1 Mycobacterium sp. TH-M15
CGAACAGCGCCTCGAAGAGGGCGACCAGCGAACGCGCGGTGCCGGCATGCTCGTTGAGGATCGAGGCGATGTGGTTCTGGCTGTAGGGGAAACGCGCCTGCCGCAGATATTTCGCGTAGCTGCGCAGCACCACCACCTGCTGCCACGTCAATCCGGCGCGCATGACCAGCTCGTTGAACCGGTCGATCTCGACGCGGCCCTGCCAGATCGCGGTCACCCCGTCGGCGAACCGCTGCTGTGCGTCGGTGCGCTCGGCGTCCGCGGCCGGCATCGCGATCGTCGGGTGCAGCGAGATCTTGAACTTGTAGATCCACACCCGCAGGCCGTCGGAGCGGGTGACGCTGAAGGGCCGCTCGTAGAGCACCACGACGCCCATGCACTGCAGCATCGGCAGCAACTCGCTCAGCGACGCGCCGTGCCCGCCCAGGAACCAGGTCAGCTGGGCGATCTCGTCCCGGGGTTCGTCGGTGGCTTCGGCGAACACCAGCCGCGCCGAACCGTCGGTCAACGTCTCGATGACCGCGATGTCGTTGATCGCCTCCGCCGGCGTGACGTCCTGCTTGTACACCTCGGGGAACGCCGCGGCATAGTGCTCGGCGTCGGCGTCGGCGATGGATCCGCCCGACACCGCGCCGACCAGCCGGTCCGCCCAGGTCCGGGTCGCCTCGGTCAGCCGCGCCTGAATCCGGACCCGGTTGGCCTCCGCGGTGTCTGCGGGTCGCGCGTCCATCTCGTCGGAGAGCCGGACCATGAAATGCACCAGCGCCCACGGCGCTTCGCTGACCCGCGCGGTGTACTCCACACCGGTCCCGCCGAATTCGCCGACCAGGATGTCCTCCATCGCCAGCCGGACCGGGGTGGTGTAGCGGTCCCGGGGTAGATAGACCAGGCAGGACACGAAGCGCCCGGTGCGGTCACCGCGCAGGAACAGCAGCGCCCCCCGCCGCGATCCCAGGTTCGCCACCGCCATCGCCATCGTCAGCAGTTGTTCGGCGGTCATCGCGAAAAGCTCGGAGCGCGGGACGGTCTCGATGATGTCGAGCAGCAACCGGCCGGGATGGCTGGCCTCGCGTTCAGCCAGCGCCAACGCCCGGCGAACCGTGTGCGAGATCACCGGGATGTCGAACACGTTGGCGTTCATGGCCTGGGCGGTGAACAGCCCGACGAACCGGTGCGCGACGATGTCGTCCCCGGTGTCCTCCCGGATCACCACGACGTAGGTGTGCGAGCTGAACCGCATGTAGCTGGGCACGGTGGCCTGGGTCAACGTCAGCAGCTTGTCGCCGGTGAGGCGGGGCCGCACCGATTTTCGCAGCTGCAGCACGCCCAGTCGGGCCGACTCGTCCACCAGCACCTGCCCGTCGCGAACCACACCGCGCTGGTACCCGAGGAAGATGAAGTGGCCGTCGGCCAACCAGTGCAGCAGGGCCGCGACATCGAGCCGGTCCGGGGCGGTGAAGTGCCCGTCGCGGTCGGCCGCGACGTCGGCCGCCAGCGTGCTCAGCGTCGCGGTCATCGCCGCCGAGTCCGTCGCCACCTGACCGACATCGGCCATCACGTCCGGCAGCAGGCGTTCGGCTTCGGCCAGGACGCGGCGGTTGACCGACGGTGAGAGTTGAACGTGAATCCAGGTCTCCGCGCCCGGCGCGACGACCCGGTCGCCGTCGGCGGTGCACGGTTGGATGCTGTGCAACTCACCGGTTGTGTCGCGGCGGACGGCGAACACCGGGCTCATGATGCCCAGGTAGGCCACCCCCAGCCGGTGCAACAGCACCGCGATCGAGTCCATCAGCATGCCGCCGTGCTCGGTGACCACCTGCAGCGCCGGGCCGAACCCGCCGGGGTCGTCGGCCGGGTAGACCGCCACCCGGGTCTCACCCGCCGGGCGGTTCCGGCCGAGCCGGCTGTGCGCGGCCAGCATCGCCGGTGTCACCACCGCGGTCGCGACCCGATCGCCGGATTCGACGAGGTCGGTCTCCTCCTCGCTTCCCAGGGCGTCGCTGTGCGGGCCGCGGTAGGTGCCGACGTAGGCGGTGGCGACCCAGTCGGGGACGGCTGCCGCGTCGGCGAACGGCGTCCAGGGGACCGGGCCGGCCGCACCGTGGGAATGTGGATCAACCGTCACTGGACCCCTCCCGACTCAGCGCCAGTTGCGGCGTTTGCTATCGGGCCAACATTAGTCGCGGGTGAGCCGCCGGTGGGTCACTCGGTGCGGGCGGGCCGCTTCGGCACCGAGCCGCGCAACCTTGTTCTCCTCGTAGGCGCCGAAGTTGCCCTCGAACCAGAACCACTTCGCCTCGTTGTCGGCATCGCCTTCCCAGGCCAGGATGTGGGTGCAGGTGCGGTCCAGAAACCAGCGGTCGTGCGAGGTGACCACCGCACAGCCGGGGAAGTTCACCAACGCGTTCTCCAGCGAGCCCAGCGTCTCGACGTCCAGGTCGTTGGTCGGTTCGTCGAGCAGGATCAGGTTCCCGCCCTGCTTGAGGGTGAGCGCCAGGTTGAGCCGGTTTCGCTCACCACCGGAGAGCACCCCGGCCGGCTTCTGCTGGTCGGGGCCCTTGAAGCCGAACGCGGAAACATATGCCCGCGAAGGGATCTCGGTCTGACCGACCTGGATGTGGTCCAGCCCGTCGGAGACCACCTCCCAGACCGTCTTCTTCGGGTCGATCCCGGCCCGGTCCTGGTCGACGTAGCTGACCTTGACGGTCTCGCCGACCTTGACGGTGCCGCTGTCTGGCTCCTCGAGCCCGACGACGGTCTTGAACAAGGTGGTCTTGCCGACGCCGTTCGGGCCGATCACCCCAACGATGCCGTTGCGGGGCAGGGTGAAGGACAGGTCCTTGATCAGGGTCCGGCCGCCGAAACCCTTGTCCAGGTGGTCGACCTCGACCACCACGTTGCCCAGTCGCGGCCCGGCCGGGATCTGGATCTCCTCGAAGTCGAGCTTGCGGGTCTTCTCCGCCTCGGCCGCCATCTCCTCGTAGCGGGCCAGCCGGGCCCTCCCCTTGGCCTGGCGGGCCTTGGCGCCGGAGCGCACCCAGGCCAGCTCCTCCTGCAGCCGCTTCTGCAGCTTGGCGTCCTTGCGGCCGTGCACGGCCAACCGGTCGGCCTTCTTCTCCAGGTAGGTCGAGTAGTTGCCTTCGTAGGGGTAGGCGCGGCCGCGGTCGAGCTCCAGAATCCACTCCGCGACGTTGTCCAGGAAGTAGCGGTCGTGGGTGACCGCCAGGATCGCACCCGGGTAGGCGGCCAGGTGTGCCTCCAGCCACTGCACACTCTCGGCGTCGAGGTGGTTGGTCGGCTCGTCGAGCAGCAGCAGGTCCGGCTTGCTCAACAGCAGCTTGCACAGCGCGACCCGCCGCCGCTCGCCCCCGGACAGGTTGCTGACCGGTTCGTCCGGCGGCGGGCAGCGCAACGCGTCCATCGCCTGCTCCAGCTGGGAGTCGATGTCCCACGCCCCGGCGTGGTCCAGCACCTCCTGCAGCCGGCCCATCTCCTCCATCAGCTCGTCGGAGTAGTCGGTGGCCATCAGCTCGGCGACCTCGTTGAACCGGTCGAGCTTGACCTTGATGTCGCCCAGGCCCTCTTCGACGTTGCCGCGCACCGTCTTGGTCTCGTCCAGCGGCGGCTCCTGCAGCAGGATGCCGACGGTGGCGCCGGGGGTCAGAAACGCGTCACCGTTGTTGGGGTGGTCCAGGCCCGCCATGATCCGCAGCACACTGGACTTGCCGGCGCCGTTCGGGCCGACCACGCCGATCTTGGCCCCTGGCAGGAAACTCAGCGTGACATCGTCGAGGATGACTTTGTCGCCGTGTGCCTTGCGGACCTTCCTCATCGTGTAGATGAACTCAGCCATGCCGCGGTATCGCCCTCCTGGTTCGGCAGATTCTGCTCGCCGACCATCCTAGAGACTGCGCCGCATCAGGCTCGGTGTGTGTCCACTTCAGGCCGCCGGTTCGTGCTCGCCATCGGCGTCGTCGGTACCGTCCGCACGGTCGGCGCCGTCAGCGTCGGCGCTGTCCGCCGGCGCCGGGGCCGCGTCGACCGTCGTCGGAATCACCTTCTCGACCCGTGCGACGCACCGGGACAGGTCCGGACCGATGCTGGTGGCACGCATCTCCAGGCTCGATCGCCGGATCCCGTCGCGGTCCTCGTATTCGCTGGTGTGCACATGCCCGACGGCGACCACCGGCGAACCCTTCAGCAACGACGCCCCGACCCCGGTGACCAGCCGCCCCCAGCAGTTGACGGTGACGAACAGCGTGTTGCCGGCCTCCCAATCGCCGGCGGCGTTGCGGCGGCGGGAGTTGCTGGCGACCCGCAGCTTGATCACCTCCTGGTCACCGACCCGGCGGCGGATCGGCTCGTTGACGATGTTGCCGACGACGGTCAGCGGTGTTTCGAACATGGTGGTCTACCTTCCTGGTTGTGGCGGTGCGCGTGGTGGCGGTCCCGCCGGTGCTGTCTCCATTGGGCCCGATCCCAACGACAACCCGGCCCGACCCGGCGCCGTGGCCGCGGACTCCTGTGGAAGAAAGACGAACTGGGGACAACCCCGAGCGGCTGCTACAGCAGCGGCTTCTCGACGGTGACCGGCTCATTCCAGTTCGAGAAGAACATGTGGATGGCCTCACCGTCGGCCGGAACCAGCTTCAGTTGAACCAACCGGTGATCGCCGGTCTCCTGGATCCAGACCGTGCACGGCATCCGTCCGGTGGCGTCCAGCTGCGGCAGTATCCCGTTCACCGCGGCGGCGGCGACGTGACCGGTGACCCGGACCGTCTGCTGGTCGCCGAGGGTCTCGCGAGCCTCGACCTCGGGATCGACGACGCTGGTCAGCAGATGGGCCAGCCCGGTGTCCGGGCTCAGAATCGCGGCCGGATCGAAGATCGCGGAAGCAGACCCGTAGTCGACCCAACGAGCACCGGACCGCGCCGCATAGAAGTCACCCCGGAACACGATGAACGTGACGTCGAGGTCCGCACCCCGAAGCGTCACCCGGCCACCGCCCTTGGCGCCGGGATCGGGCTGGTCGGTCAGGTCTGCGTGCAACGACTTGACCGGAATTTTCTCGATGCCACCGACGACCGCCTCGGCCAGCCGAACACCGGTGAGCTCGGCGGTGACCGCGCTGGCCTCCTTGAGGATCGTCGCGGCGTCCGGCAGCGGCGCGCTGGCCTTCTTCGACGAGGTCGGCGACCCCGAGGTCGGCGATCCCGACGCCGACGCCGACGACGCGGGCCGGGACGGCGCCGGAGCCGGCGAGCAGCCGGCGACCAGGGCGACAGCGGAGATCACGGCGACCAACCCAGCCCGGAGCCTGCGCATCCCGTCATCGTAGAGGGTGGCATCCGGGGCCCATTCGGGCTCGGTGGTCCCAGCTATCGCCGAGTCGTTGGTATACGTTGCATGCGGTGGGTACCACAAGCCAGCGAGCCGGCGGTGAACACACTCTCCGACGTAACTGGGCACGCGAAGACATCCGGGTCTCCGATCCGGCGGCGATGCAGCGGTCCATCGCCGGCACCGCGGTCGGCAACCTCATGGAGTGGTACGACTTCGGCGTCTACGGTTTCCTGGCCACCACGATCGCGCAGGTGTTCTATCCCAGCGACAGCGCCAGCGCCGTCGGCTTGATCGCCACCTTCGGCACACTGGCGGCGGCATTCGCGGTCCGGCCGCTGGGTGGGGTGGTCTTCGGCGCCCTCGGCGACCGGATCGGGCGCAAGCGGGTGTTGGTCACGACCGTCACACTGATGGCGGTGGGGACCACGGTCACCGGCCTGCTCCCCGGCTATCAGGCCATCGGCGTCTGGGCGCCGATCCTGCTCATCGCCACCCGCGTCATGCAGGGCTTCTCCACCGGCGGCGAGTACGTCGGAGCGATGACCTACGTCAGCGAGCACGCGCCGGACCGCAGCCGCGGCGCACTCACCGGCTTCCTGCCGTTGGGCACGCTGGGCGGGTACGTGGTGGGCGCGACGGTGGTGACCGGCCTGAAGACCCAGCTGCCGATCGCCGACATGCTGGCGTGGGGCTGGCGGATCCCGTTTCTGCTCGGCGTCCCGTTGGCCCTGGTCGCGTTGTACATGCGGCTGCGGATCGACGAGTCGCCCGCCTACCAGCAGCTGGCCGAGAGCACCGGGGAGACCCCCAGCGGCGGCTGGCGGCGATTCGAGCAGACCATCGTGCGGCAGCGCACCGGACTGCTGATCTGCATGGGACTGGTGCTGGCCGAGAACGTCACCAACTACCTGCTCACCGGATACCTGCCGACGTATTTCAAACAGGTCGGGCGGATCAGCGGCGGGCGCGGACTGGCGATGATCGTGGTGGCGCTGGTCGTCATGCTGCTGGCCGTGGTGCCGGTGGCGAAGTTGTCCGACCGTATCGGCCGCAAGCCGATCATGTGGGCCGGCAGCGGGTTGCTGGTCGTCGGCTCGGTTCCGGCGTTCCTGCTGATCCGGCACGGCAGCCCGTCCTGGATGCGGCTGCTCGGGGTGCTGCTCATCGGGGTGGCGCTGCTGTGCTTCAACAGCACCACGCCGTCGACCCTGCCGGCGCTCTTCCCCACCAACGTGCGGTACTTCGCGGTGGCCATCGGGTTCAACATCTCGGTGGCCGCGTTCGGCGGCACCGCCCCGCTGATCGCCGAAACGCTGGTGTCGGGGACCGGAAACGTCATGGTGCCGGCCTACATCCTGATGGTCGCCGGAGCCGTCGGCGCCGTCACCGTCTGGTTCACCCCGGAGACGGCCGGCAAGCGCCTGCCGGGCTCCGGGCCGTCGGTGGCCACCGAGCAGGAAGCGCAGGCAATCGCCGAAGCCGGCGTCGTCGACTAGCTAGTGCTGACCCGCGGCGTCGCGACGGGACAGCTCGGCCAGCATCGCGTTGTAGGCGGCCAGGTCGGCTTCGTGGTCGCGGCTCTCGGCGCGGTCGAAGCGTTTGGCGTTGCGCTGGTCGCTGCGGGTCCACTGCACCAGCAGGGCGATCATCACGATCAACAGCGGTAGCTCACCGGCCGCCCAGGTGATCCCGCCGGCCAGCCGTTGATCCCCGAACAGGTCGGTGTGCCAGCTCAGCTGCAGCGAACGGTAGAACGACTCCCCCAGCACCGTGTGCCAGCCCATCAACAGCACCCCGAACAGGCCGTGCAGCGGCAGCGCGGCGAACATGACCGCGACCTTGACCAGCGGCGAGATCCGCCGCGGCGTCGGGTCGATGCCGATCACCACCCAGTAGAACAGGTAGCCGCTGAGCAGGAAATGCACGTTCATCGCGACATGCCCGGCGTGGCTGCCGACGATCGCGTCGAAGATGCTGCTGAAGTACAGTCCGTAGAACCCGACGACGAATATCACCGCCGCGATGATCGGGTTGGTGAGGAAGTGCGACACCCGCGAGTGCAGCGCGGCCAGCAGCCACTCCCGCATGCCGGGCGGGTCGTGGCGGCCGGCGGCGGGCAGTGCCCGCAGCGCCAGGGTGACCGGGGCACCCAGCACCAACAGCACCGGAACCAGCATCGACAGCTGCATGTGAACGATCATGTGCATGCTGAACATCGCCGGCATGTACCGCCCCATCCCCGACGAGCTGGCGATCAGCAGCGTCAGGCAGCCCAGCAGCCAGGCAACCGTCCGGCCGACCGGCCAGCCGTCGCCGCGGCGGCGCAGCCGCAGCACCGCCGCCAGGTACAGCCCGGCGAGCAGCAGCGCCGCGGTGCCGAAGACCAGGTCGAAGCGCCAGTCGAACAGGATCCGCGTCCAGGTGGGCGGGCCGGCCAAGTCGTAGCCGATCTTCACCTCGGGGCTCGACGGGCGCAGGATCGGTGGTGGCGGCGGCGGGGTGCGGCCCAGCGCGACCGCGATGCCGAAGGTGGTCCCGAAGATCACCGCCTCGATCAGTGCCAGCCGGATCAGCGTGCGCGCCGCACCCGGCGCCTGCGGATCGGCGCGGAGCACGGCCACCCCGCGGCGGCGTTGTTGCCAGCCGGCCACCCCGAGCAGGCAGAGCGCGACGGCCTTGGCCAGCACCAGCCGCCCGTAGTCGGTGGCCAGCAGATCGGCCGGGGCCAGCCGCACGAACGTGTTGACCACCCCGGAGAACGCCATCGCGGCGAAGCACCACAGCGCGATCGTGGAGAATCGGCGCGCCGCCAGGTCGGCGTGCTCCCCGCCGCGCACCGCGTGCGCGAGCAGCGCCAGCAGACCACCGGCCCACACCGCCGCCGCGACAAGGTGGATCATCAAGCTGTTGGTGGCCAGGTCGTGCGAGCCGCCCGCCGCCGAGTGCCCGGTCAGCCCGAGCGGCACCAACGTCACCAGCGCGCCGACCAGCAGCGCCGGGGTCCACACCCAGCGCAGCACCGGAACACTGAGCAGCGCCACCGCCGCAGCCAGGAACGCGGTCCACCGCCAGGCGGCCGCGACGTTGATCAGGCTGGCCAACGACCACCACGTCACCGGGTTGACGAAGTCGGTCAACGGATGACCGGAGACGTCGGAGATGGTCAGCGGCACCAGCAGCGCCGCACAGACCGCCCAGACGCCGGACGCCACCGTGCCCATCCGCAGCGCCCGGTACCCGGCGGCGTCCAGCACCCCGCTGTCCTGCGGCGGCACCAGGAACGCCGCCAGCAGGAAGGATCCCACCGCCAGCGCCGCCGCCACCTCCCCGGCCGCCCGCACGAACGGCAGTCCCAACGTGGTCGCCGGCCCCGGATCCGGCAGCCCGGTCGCGGCCAGCGCGTCGAGCACGGTCAGCGCTGCGATGCCGGCGGCCGTTGCCCCGGCCAGCACCGCCACCCCGGACAGCATCGGCCACACCGCGGAGCGCCGGGTACGCGTCGACGAGGCGAGGGCCATGCCATCTAGGGTATGGGCGTCCTGCGACAGATTCGCTATCGGCCCGGATGCGGCCGGCGGGCGGCGGCCTCCCGGGCGAAGAACTGGCTGCGCGCGGTCGCCGCGACGTGGTCGAGATCCCTCAGGATGCCCCGCAGCTCACCGCGGAACTTGCTCCGCCGCTCGGCCAGGTGTGGGCCCGCCGCCAGCAGGCCCTGATCGGCCGCGACCTGGCGTGCGGTGGCGAACAACAGCGTCGACACCGGCTCGTTGCTGCGTACCCGGCCCTGCGCGGCGAACTGGCGGCCGACCCCGAGCGCCAACCGGGTCAGCTCCTGCTCGCCGATGTCCGGGGGCGCATCGCGCAGCACGTCGGCGACGATCTCGTAGGCCTCGAAGAACACCCGCAGCATCGCGTCGGCCATCAACGGGCGTTTGTCCCGCAGCATCGCCTCGATCTCCACGCCACCGGCCGCGACCCGGGCCTGCCAATCCTGCTGCCAGGCCATCTCCTCGGTGAGGTGTTCCCGGAACGAGGCCGAATCGGCGAAGTAGAAGTCGAATTTGAGCAGGTCCCGAAGCCGCATCGCCTGGTCCCAGAAGGCCTGCAGCGGGTCGCCGTCGGTGTGCCCGGCGTGGGTCAGCGCCAGCTCGACGATGGACGTCTCCAGGAAGGCGTGGATCA
This sequence comes from Mycobacterium sp. TH-M15, assembly GCF_057473705.1. Taxonomy (NCBI): domain Bacteria; kingdom Bacillati; phylum Actinomycetota; class Actinomycetes; order Mycobacteriales; family Mycobacteriaceae; genus Mycobacterium; species Mycobacterium sp. TH-M15. The sequence goes on from NZ_JBYCLB010000248.1 coordinate 9,526, forward strand.
CCGAATTGCGGTAGAACGCCGCGGCCAGTTCGTCTTCGGGGGCGATCCGCCAGACCGGTTCCCGCCCGCCGTCGATGCGGGTGACCGGAAGCCCGCCGGAGAGCGCGTCGGCGGCCGCCCGCACCCCTTCGGGGCTGCGCAACCGCAGCGCGCTGGTGGTCATCGGGGTCTGCTTGCGTTCCAGGTAGTCCAGCGAGTCCTGCAGCGTGTGGTGCAACTGGCCCAGCGTCAGGGCCTGACCCCGGGTGGCCAGCAGCAACGTCGCGATCAGTGCGGTCGCACTGATCGGGGTGACCCGCTGAATCCGCCAGGCCACCTCGAAAGCCATCTTCTGCATGGCCAGCCGTTTGGCGTCCTTGTCGGTTGCGGCCGGGCCGTCCGGCGGGCCGAGGTACTGGCGCATCGACACCGCCTCGGGGAAGCGCACATAGATCTTGCCGTAGCTGCGCTCACCCTGAGCCTTGACGAACTTGTACAGCCAGCTCAGCCCCTCGGGTGTCTTCTCCGCACCGCGGGCGTAGGCGGCGTACTCGGCGGTCTCGTGCAGCTGATCGAAGCTGATCGAAATCCCTTGCAGCAGAATGTCGTCGCTGCGGCCATCGAGGTAGGCGTCGGCGACGTAGGTCATCAGCCCCAGTTTGGGCGGAAGCATCTTCCCGGAACGCGACCGGGTGCCCTCGATGGACCAGCTGAGGTTGAACCGTTTCTCCACGACGTAGCCGACGTACTCCCTCAGCACGTACCGGTACAGCGGCTGGTCGACCTTGCGCCGGATGAAGATGACCCCGGAGCGGCGCAGCATCGGGCCCATCAGCCCGAAGGACAGGTTGATACCGGCGAACACGTGGACCGGGGGGAGCCGGTTCTCCTGCATCGCCACCGGGACCACGACGCCGTCGATGTACGACCGATGCGAGAACAGCAGCACCGCGGGGTGGGATTCCAGCGCGGTGCGCATCGCCGCGACCTGGTACTCGTCGTAGTCGATCTCCGGATCGAATCCGCGGCTCACCAGCTTGCTGAGCACGCCGACCACGTCGACCGAGACCCGGCTCCACCCGGTGGCGAGCTCGTCGAGCATCCGGCCGGCCTCCTCGGCGGTGGCTCCCGGGATCTTCTTCAGTCCGTCCCGGAACCGCGCCGACGCCAGGATCTCCGGCTTCACCAACCGCGGCGACTTGTACTGCGGTCCCAGGATCCGGTACTCGGTGCGCTCCAGCGCCAGCAGCGCCCGGCGGGCGACGAAATGGGCGAATTCGCGCGGGTTCTCCCCCGCCGTCTGCTCCGCCCAGCGTGCGCGCAGCTCGGTAACCGTCGCCGGCTCTCCGGCCACCACCCGGGCGCGAGCGGGCTCGCTGTGCACGATGCGCCGCTGCTGGTGCTCGCTGGGGTGGTAGGGGTTCTGCCCGGGCAGCAGCGCGAACACCCGGGACATCGCCGACGCCTCGGCGCGCGGTAGCCAGAACACCCGTGCCGGCACCACCAATCGCCGGTCGTCACGCTGTAGCTGCGCGACGAGCTGAGCCAGCGCCGCCGGCGTCGGATCGCGGCCCGGCAGCCGCAGCACCTCGATCTTGGTCTCCGGATACGCGGTCCGCTGCAGGTCAAGCCAGTCCTTGAGCAGCTGGGTCTCCACCAGCGACGAGACGAATGCCAGCACCAGCGCGTCGGTTGTCGAGCTGAACGTCGAAAGGTCGACCGCCGGGGCCGTCACTTCCGCCCCTTCGCCGCTGCCCGGCCGTCGCCGGCCACCTTGTCGGGGACCGGCTTGGCCACCTTCTTCGCGGCCGCCTTCTTCGGGGTGGCTTTCCGCGCGGCGGCACCGGATTTCTTCGCGGCGGCACCGGATTTCGCGGCTGCCTTCTTCACGGCGCCGGCCGGCCGCGTTGTCCGCCGGTAGAGGCCGACCTCCGGCGGTGCGTCGACCGGGAAGTCGGCCAGCACGTCCAGGTAGAGCTGACGCACTTCACCGATCCGGTCGGCCAGCGTGTCCACGGTCCAGTCGTCGACCGGGATCGGCGGGAAGACCGCGACGTCCACGATGCCCGGGTTGACGGTGAGCGAATCACGGGCGGCGACCACCTCCGCGTTACGGATCACGATCGGCACGATCGGGATTCCGGCCGCCATCGCGATCCGGAACGGCCCCTTTTTGAACGGCCCGACCTCGGTGGTGTCGACCCGGGTTCCCTCCGGCGCGATCACCACCGACAGCCCCTGCTTGGCCCGCTCCTCGACCTGGTGCAGCGACTCCACGGCGGCGGCGGCGTCGTCCCGATCGATGAACACCATGTCGGTCAGTCGGCCCAGCGGACCGGCGATCGGATCCTTCTCCAGCTCCCGCTTGCCGACGCTGACCCAGTTGTCGCGGACCAGTGACGCGGCGATCACCGGGTCGACCTGGTTGCGGTGGTTGAAGATGAACACCGCCGGTCGGGCCGCCGTGAGGTTCTCCTCGCCGAGCACGTTGAGCCGCACCCCGTTGACGCCCAGCAACAGCTGCGGGAAGAGCGCGGTGAAGAAGTTGACCCCGCGACGCCGGCTGCCGCTCAGCAGGCCCACACCCAGCGCGCCGGCACCGACCGGGACGATCGAACCGAGACCGGCCAGGGTGCGCAACTGGCCGACGACGCCGCCGCCGCCCCGGCTGGTGAACCGCAGGATCGGCCAGCCGCGGCGCCGGGCCACCGCCGCCATCTTGCCTTCCGGGTTCGTCGGCCGCGGATTGCCGACCAGGTACATCAACGCGACGTCCTCGTTGCCGTCGGCGTAGAAGTAGCTGTCCTGCAGGTCGATACCGTGTTCGGCGGCGAACTTCTGCACGGCGGCGGCTTTGCCCGGCCCCCACAGGATCGGCTCGGCCACCTTGCCGGTGAGCAGCCCGTCGCGGTCGGTCTCGAACACGTTGGTGAGGGTGTTCTTGATCCCCAGGAACCTCGCCACCGGCAGGACCTGGATGGTCAGCGCCGACGAGCTGAGCACCACGGTGTGGCCGCGGGCGAGGTGGGCGCGGACCAACTCGCGCATCTCCGGGTAGACCCGGGCGGCGATCTTCTGCACGAACAGCCGCTCGCCGATCTCCTCCAGGTCACTGAGCGGACGCCCGCGCAAGGCCGTCGACACCTTGGTGATCAGTCCCTCGAACTCGATCCGGCCGAGCTGGTGATTGAGCCCGGCCTGGAGCATGCCGAACAACTCGCCGATCCCCATGTCGCGGTTGCGGAACCGCTCCCGGGTCAAGATGACGCCGGTGAAGCCGGCGACCAACGTCCCGTCCAGGTCGAAGAAGGCGCCGATCTTCTCCCCGGGCGGGCTGGCGACGATCTCGGCGACCGAACCGGGCAGCCGCATGTCCCGCTGCGCGGTCGATTTCCGGTCGGTGCTGCTCATGCGTCGGATGCCGATCGAGCCGCCGAGTCCTGCGGAGAACCGAAGGACGCCGGCACACAGTGCGGGGCCGGCTCCCCGGCCAGCGCCAACACCTCGTCGAACCCGTCCGCGAGGCAGCGCGCGAACAGCTTCTCGTCGCGCACAGCCGCCCGGTCGTACCGCACGGTGACGGTGCACTCCCCGCCGCGGGAGATCAGCACCACCATCATCGCCACGCCGGGTAATGGCCCGATTCCATAGTGCCGCACCACCTTCGCCCCGGCGATGTAGGTGTCCCCCGGGTAGAACGGCACATTGCTGGCCTGCACGTCGGCCCCCACCACCGAGCCGGTCATCATCTCCAGCAGCGGCATCGGCAGCAGGCTCAACACCGGGGCGACCGACCCGATCACGTCCATGGCGCGTTCTTCCCGACGCTGGGTTATCTGCGCCCGGATCCGTTTCATCCGCTCGACCGGATCGAGCACCCCGATCGGGGCCGCCAGGTTCACCCCGGTGAACCGGTTGCCGCCGCCGGGGTCGGCGTCGACGCGCAGGTTCACCGGAACCGCCATCGGCACCGCCGCGATCGGCACCCCGAGCGCCCGGTGGTATCGACCCAGCGCTCCGCTCAACGCGGCCAGATAGGCGTCGTTGATCGATCCGCCACCGGCCTTGGCGGCCTGATGCAGGTCCGCCAGCCGGATGTCTATCGCCTCGGTGCGGCTGGTCAGGCTGCGCCGGCGCAGCAGCGGCGACGGCTCGGCGGCCTGACTCACCACCCGGCCGCTGGAGCGGGCGTAGTCGACCGCGCCGATCACCGCCCCCAGCGGGTCGCGCGCGCCCCGTCCCACCAGCGACAACGCCCCCATCACCGCGTGGCGGGCACCGCCGATCAGCGCGCCGGGCAGGTGCTTGATGCCGTCCCGCATCAGGTCATTGGGCGACAGGTCCTGCGGTACCGGCTGCGGCGGGGGCGGTTCGGCGGGCGGATTCCGTTCCAGGTCGTAGATCCGGCCGAAGATCTCGGTGCTGCCCACGCCGTCGGTGACCGCATGGCTGAGGTGCAGCAGGGTGGCCGCCCGGCCCTCCGCCAGCCCCTCCACCAGGGTCACCGTCCACAGCGGGCGGGAGATGTCCAGCGGCGACTGCAGGCTGACCTCGGCCAGGTCGAGCACCTGACGCAGGGTGCCCGGCTGCGGCACCCGCATCCGTCGTACGTGGTAGTCGAGGTTGAAGTCCGGGTCCACCACCCACCGTGGTGCGACGGTCGGCAGGGTCGGGACCACCACCTTCTGCCGCAGCCGCAGCGCCTTCCGTGACGCGTTGTCGAAGACGGTCCAGAACCGCTGCCAGTCCGGGGTGATGTCGAGCAGCTCCAGCCCCACGATCCCGGATCGGGTCCGCGGGTTGGCTTCACCACGGTGCAGCAGGTAATCCACCGCGTCGAGCTCGGTGGGCAGTCCGGCGGCGTCCACCGCATCAGCCACGGCCGGCTCCGGTTGCCGACGTGCCCGGCCGGCCGGCCCCACCCGGCGATGTTGACGACACCACTCTCGCCTCCCGCTTCACAGCTGTTCACGCACCAAATTAGTCGGTGTCGGCAGGTGGCGCGAGCCGATTGGGTTAGATCGGCGAGTCGCCCCGACACGGTCGCCGGGCCTGGCTGAATCGCTCTGCCCGCTGGCCGAATTCACACTCGCACGCCCCGACGTGCCAGGGCCGGGGCCGGGGCCCGTGGGGCGTGCCTCGCATCGGGTCGGCAGTGGATAAACTGAGCTACCGGCCTCCGTAGCTCAGGTGGATAGAGCACATGACTTCTAATCTTGTGGTCGCAGGTTCGAGTCCTGCCGGGGGCACCGCAGGTCAGGCGGGGCTTCCAGGCTGGCCGCTGGGCCGCCAGCAGGGGCCGCCCAGCGGCTCCGACCCAACGTGGACGTCGAACTACTCGACGGCGACGGGGGACGACCAGTAACCGCCGGCTGGCCGATCCGCGGCCCGTCCGCGACGCAGGCGATACCAAGGTCGACAGCCATCACAGCGCCCTGTTCCGCACGCTGTCCAAGTTGGCCCGCACCTCTGCCAGCCGACCTGCCAGGTGATCGACATCGGCGACCCCCTCCCCCGGCTGCAGGCGGGCGTCCGCCAGTCGGCGGGTCAGCATCCGTTCGACGCGCAGCAGCTCCCGGGCCAGGGCCGGCCCGCTGGCAATCCGCAGTCGCTGGACCGCCGGCGCGATCACCTAGAACACCCCCGTCCGGCCGTAGTCGATCACCGTCAGCATGGCGGCAAGCCGATCCGGCCGCAGCCGCACGATCGCCGACCCGGCGGCCGGGTGATTGACCCGCCAGGCGTCCACAATCCGCCGTTCCTGCTGTGACAGGTGGACGGCCGGCGGGGCGGACGAGTGGGCGACCGCGGCGGCGACCGGCAGGGCGCCGGGAATCGCATTTTGTATTCCGCTCATAATCTGTTCCTTCCATCGAACGGATTATCTGTTCTTAGCTTGGGATTTCTGTCCCGCCAGTAGATCACGCTACGGACCAGTGCGGGGGCTCACTCCCCAATTCACCCGCCAATTGGGCGGGCGCTACCGGCGTGCACCGCCGCCCACCGGCTGGGGCCGTTAGATGCCGGTGGATATGCTTTACCCTGCGCCGTCGGCTTCCATCTCGTGGCCGCTGGTTGGGGTCCAGCCGGGGGCACCAGGACGCCGGCCGATGCGTGACGTCGGGGCTGCGGGTGATGCCTGACACTCCCGAGATGAGGGCGTTGATCGTGGCCGAGCAGAGGTATCAGGCGGTTATTGCGGTGATTGGCGACGGGTTGCCGGTGTCGCAGGTTGCCGAGAAGGTGGGAGATGTCGCGGCAGACGTTGCACGCCTGGTTGGTGCGGTATGAGGCCGAGTGCCTCGACGGAAGGATCGTTCGCAGCCCCGGCGCTGTCCGAATCAGATAGACGCGCAGGTGGAGGCGCTGCTGTTGGAGTTGCGGCGGCTGGTTTTAGAGCTGGCCAGGCGGGGGCAGGGCGGGTGCCCTTGGAGTCGGTGGCATTCTGGGCGCTACTGCGCGCGGCGATGATCGCCGTCGACATGCACATCGCAAGCGGGCGCCGCCGTGGTGGGCGCGCACGTCCCCGGCGTGCCCTGCCGACCCACCGGCGACCACCCACGCGAACAATCCGGTGGTGTTCATCGACGCGATCAATGATCGAACGGCTGCCCCCGAATCCGTTGCCGCGGGAGGCTTGCCGTCCGAACTCGGGGATCATCACCGCGCGATACCTTACTGACGGCTTTCGTACACGGCTGTTCACACACCGACCAGCACTACGAACTGCGGCACCGCGTCGTGTTCATCGAGGTCTGGCTACGGGCTGGGCCGCCGGGTCCGGGAGTCCAACACGGTTGGCTGAAATCAGGTTTACCGGCGGCGCTCCTTCACCAGAAGGTGAAAACCACTGGCCACGATAACAACACCGCAGACTAGGTCCAGAACGCGTGATCCGGCTGACGAGTCCGCGTTGATAGCTGCGCCGAAGACGACCGCCGCCGCCAACATAACCAGTGCCGACCTTACTTGTGCCCCCCGTGGCAACCGCCAAGGTCGTAACGCCATGTAGACCCCGAAAGGAACCGCGAACGCCAGCGCCGTCAACGAAACGTTGGACATGGCCATCGAAATCTAGTGATCTTCATGGTGGCGCGCACAGGCTGAGGTCGTGCATCGCGCCGCCAGCCGTGATGAAACCGACAACCTTTCCTGGCAGCCCCGGCGCGAATATCATCGTAATTAGTCCACCGCCGACTCTTGCGATGTCCCAGAACTCTGTGCCAGCGCTACACTGCTTTAGCGGATCTTCAAGCACCCAGACACCGGTCCCGTAAAGGTGCCACTCCTTCCCTGGTGGCGGATGCGGTAGGTAAACGATCTCTGGATGAGTTGGGTCTGGGAACCACGGGCGGTCGTTCGGCCAGCCTGGCGGCGGGTGTAGTGGGTCCAGTGGCAGCGGAAACTGTGGTGCTTTCGGCGCTTTGTTGTCAACGAGTTGCACCTGGGGGCCGTCGGATCCGACCGGTTCATCGAATAACCGGTCGAGGTCGCCTACCTCTTGTCTGATCCGGTCGCCGACGTGGGTGTCGACCCCGACCAGCTCCTTGGCGCGTTGGTAGATGGTGTCGGCGGCGGCTTGCGCCCCGGCCGGGTTTTCTCCGGTCGGGTCCTCCACGGCGTAGTCGTCATAGACGATGAAACCGGCCTCCTGGGCAGCAGCGTCGGCATAACCCAGCGCGTTCTGCGCCGGCAGCACATCACCGGCACCGGTGCGGGCCTCCCGAGCCGAGTTACGCAGGCGTTCACCACCGTCTGCGGC
>NZ_JBYCLB010000249.1:0-3307 GCF_057473705.1 Mycobacterium sp. TH-M15
GGTTGTCGTGCGTCAACACCAAGCCGACTCGCAGCAGGGTCCGTCGTATGCTGACCACTGGCACACCCTGAATGGTTGGGCGACACGGGACCGGCTCGATGCGTGGTCGAACCCAAAGGTCGGCAGGGCCGCAGTCGGACGGAGAGTCAAATGGCGCTGGACCCGGCGGCCATCGGAGCCACCACCGAACCCACCCAGCTCGAGTGGAGCGACCGCGACACCATGCTCTACGCCCTGGGTGTGGGCGCCGGCACCGCGGATCTGGCGTTCACCACCGAGAACAGCCACGAGGTCGCCCAGCAGGTGCTGCCCACCTACGCCGTCATCTGCTGTATGGGTTTCGCCGCGGCCGGCAAGATCGGCACCTTCAACCCGGCGCTGCTGCTGCACGGCTCGCAGCAGGTGAAGCTCTTCGCCCCGCTGCCGCCGGCCGGCAAGCTCAGCGTGGTCGCCGAGGTCGCCGACATCCAGGACAAGGGGGAGGGCAAGAACGCGATCGTGATGCTGCGCGCCCGCGGCAGCGACCCGGCAACGTCTGAGCCGGTCGCCGAGACGCTGGCCACTGTGGTGATCCGCAAGGCCGGCGGTTTCGGCGGCGAGCCCGGCCAGCGTCCGCCCGCCCCGCAGATCCCGGACCGGGCGCCGGATGCGCGCACCGGCTACCCGACCCGGGAGGATCAGGCGTTGCTGTATCGGCTGTCGGGGGACCGCAATCCGCTGCACAGCGACCCGTGGTTCGCCTCCACTCTGGCCGGTTTCCCGAGGCCGATCCTGCACGGGCTGTGCAGCTACGGCTTCGCCGGCCGGGCGCTGGTCGCCGAGTTGGGCGGCGGCGACGCCGCCAAGATCACCGGGATCGACGCCCGGTTCACCGACCCGGTCTTCCCGGGTGAGACGCTGACCACCTCGATCTGGCGCACCGAGCCGGGTCGGGCGGTGTTTCGCACCGAGGCCGCCGGCGCCGACGGCAGCAACGCCAGGATCGTCCTCGATGACGGGGCGGCCGAGTACCGGGCCTGAGCCCGGCTTTGCCCCGGGAGCGGAGGCGAAGGTGGCTGCCGGTGGGCTCGGCGTGGACTGGGCGGTGGTGCTCGCGGCCGGATGGTTCCTGCGGGTGGCTGGTTCGGTTAGTCTGTAACGTGCGCCAGGGCGAGGAGGCGGTGATGCCTGAGGAGTTGCGGGTCCAGCCGGCGGTTTTGCATGTGGCCGGTGGTCGGATGGAGGCGGCCGGGATGGGGTTCGCGGCGGGGGCGTTGCCGCATCATGACGAGTTCTTCGAGGCGTTGGCGCGGTGGACCGGGCCGGCGTCGCGGGAGGCGTTGGCCGCCGCGGCGGCGCGCTGGCAGGAGCGCCACGCCGATCATCTGCGGCGGGCTGCTGGGACGTCGCAGCATGTGTTCGATGCGGCGTTGACCTATTCGGCGCAGGATGCGGATGCGACGCAGGTGGTCGGTGCGGTGTTGGACGCGATTGTCGATGCCGGCAAAGACACGGCAGCTGATCGGTAGGTCTGGTTGTGTCGGAGTTGACGCCCGAGGATGTTTTGCGGTGGGATCCGGGGATTATCCTGCAGCTTTTTGGGAGCACGATCGGGCTGCATGAAAAGACCGAGATTTTCGGTGACGATTTAGCGGATGCGCAGCAGCTGCTCGCCGAGTGGCACGGTGAGGGTGCCGACGCGTTGCACGAGGACCTGGGTCAGCAGCGACACGATATCGACGACACCGGGTATGAGTATCAGGCGGTGGCGACGGTGGTCAGGCGTTCCTATGACGACGTCCGGGGATGCTACTACGACATGTGGACCATTCAAAAGGTCGCGAATCGCAGCAATTGGGCTGTTCAGAGTGGTTGGACCATCGACACCAGCGGTCAGAATGAGCTCGGCGAAAAAGCCGACGCGCAGTCCTGGCAGAAAAAGCTCACCGCGTTGCACTCCAGGGCGGTGACGGCCGATGAGGAACTGGCCGCCGCGGTGCGCTCCGCCATCGCCGGCAGTCCGCAGATCACCCTGGCCCCGCGAGGCGGTGGCCCTCCCCAGGAGCAGGATGGCAGCAAGCTCACCCCGGAGGAGCAGGAAGAGGTGGGGAAGTGGTCACAATTCTCGGTTGAGAACGGCGGCGGCGATTGTTCACGGTGGGCGATTGCCAGCGCCCTGGCGAACGAGTATGGCGTACGGGAGGGTCCGAACGGGAAGGAGATCAACTTACCGGCGGACGTACAGGACAGCATGATGGGCGGGATGCCGCTTCATTTTCGGCCGACCAAGGCCGAGATCAACCAAATTACCGCAAAACAAGGGGTTCAACCGACCGCCGGCGGCGAAAACTACGGGTTCCCCGGCGGGCCGGACTTGATGTCGCGACAGTTGAGTCAGTTTGGTGTGCACTCGACGTCTCACATGTCGAACGACGTTCCCGGGCTGATGAACCAACTGGACGCGGATCTCCGCTCCGGGCATTTCGCTATCGTGAACGGGGCGCCGGAGCCAGGCGGTGGCCATTTTCTTTCCGTTACCGGGCTTCATACCGGCCCGAATGGGGAGACGTTGTATCTGGTCAACGATTCGAACCGAATGGGCAATGGTGGCCTGAACACGTATGGAACTACGATCCCGTACCCGTGCACCCGGCAACAGCTGATGACGTTTCTTCAGAATCGGGTATCGGCGGGGATGCCCGGCTACAGCACGGTCGGATAGCAGCCGCCCCGCGGGCGCATCTCATGGCATCACCCGCCAGTAGTTAGGATGAGCCAATGCTGAATACACCAGCGCGTTGGGCACCGCTGGTGGCCGGTTTGGTGCTGGTTTTGATGGCCGATGTCAGCTGGCCGGCCGATGCCGCCCCGGCCAAAAACTACCGCCAGGTGGTGGTGCCGTTCACCGGGGTGGAACGCCCGGCCGGGGTGGCGGTGGACGGCAGTGGCGCCGTCTACACCACTGACGCGAAAAGCGCTCGGGTGCTCAAGCTTGCCGGCGGAGCGACGGCCACACTGGCCACGTTGTCGTTCAAACAAACACGAAGGCCCGTCCAACCGACGTCTATCGTGGTGGATGCGCGCGGGGACGTCTACGTCAGCTACCACACCAACGGCGGACAAATGGACGGTGTCGTCGTCAAACTAGCCGACGGACGCGCACCAACCGAGCTGGTGAACGTCGTCGCCAACGATTTGGCGGTCGATCACCACGGCAACCTCTACCTCACCGAAATGGGGATCGGCGGGGTACAGAAACTGCCGCCGGGCTCGGCCGGGCTGACCTCGGTGCCCGTCGCCGACCTGACATTCCCGCAAGGCGTCGCCG
>NZ_JBYCLB010000250.1:0-1827 GCF_057473705.1 Mycobacterium sp. TH-M15
GGCCAGGATCCGGGTGACCGGGTCGGCGTCGTCGTCGCACAGATCGAGCACCCGCAGCGACGTGAGCAGGTCGTCAGGCATCAAGCCAGCGTAGTTCGAGGGCTCGGCGGGGCCGGTAGCCTGGTGAGATGTCTGGCACCGAGAGCGTCGTGGCGTCACCGCATCCGGTGTTCGCGCAGCTCTCGACGCTGCATCACTTTCGTAGCCAGGTCGATGTCGCCGTGGTGGTGGTGGTGCTGGCCTCGACCAACGTCGTCGCGCACTTCACCACGCCGTGGGCGAGCGTCGTGACAGTCCCGGTCGCGGCTGTGGGTTTGGTCGGCTGGCTGCGGGTCAACGGCCTCGGATGGGTCGAGCTCGGGCTGGGCCGCGAGTACTGGAGATCCGGCGCCGCCTACGCCGTCGGTGCGGTCGTGGCGGTGGCGGTGGCGATCGCGGTCGGCGTGCTGCTTCCGCTGACCCGGCCGATGTTCATGAACCATCACTATGCGACGCTCTCCGGCGCGGTGCTCGCGTCGATGATCCTCATTCCGCTGCAGACCGTCATTCCCGAGGAGTTGGCGTTCCGCGGCGTGCTGCACGGTGCGCTCAGCCGGGCGTGGGGTTTCCGCGGTGCGGCAGTGGCCGGCTCGCTGTTGTTCGGACTGTGGCACATCGCCACCTCGCTCGGGTTGACGAGGAACAATGTCGGTCTCACCCGGCTGTTCGGTGGCGGCGGGCCCGGCATGGTGGCCGGGGTATCGATCGCGGTGGTCACCACCGCGGCGGCGGGTTTAGTGTTCAGCTGGCTGCGGCGACGCAGCGGCAGTCTGCTCGCCCCGATCGCGTTGCACTGGTCGCTCAACGGGCTGGGGGCGATGGCGGCCGCAGTGGTCTGGCAGCTATCCAGCTGACTAGACGAGCAGGACCGCCGCCCCGGAGATCCGCCCGGCGCTGAGGTCGGCCAATGCCCGATCTGCTTGACTCAGCGGATATTCCGGTGTGGTCACCGCGATGTGGTGTGCGGCGGCGAAGTCGAGGAACGCCCGCGCATCGGCGCGGGTATTCGAGGTGACCGAGCGAATCTGACGTTCCTGGAACAGGTGGCGCTGATAGTTCAGCATCGGGATGTCGCTGAGGTGAATTCCCGCGACGGCCAGCGTGCCGCCACGGTCGAGCGCCTCCATCGCCGGCAGCACCAACTCGCCGACTGGCGCGAACAAGATTGCGGCGTCAAGCTTCACCGGCGGCGGGTCAGCGGCCCCTTGCGCCGATGCGACGCCCAGGTCGAGGGCGAGTCGCTGAGCTGCCTCGCCGCGGGTCATCACGTGCACCTCGGCGTCCTGCGCCAGAGCGACCTGCGCGGTGATGTGCGCGCTGCCGCCGAACCCGTACAGCCCCAACCTGCCACCGGGCGGCAGCGCCGCGCGTCGCAGCGACCGGTAGCCGATAATGCCGGCGCACAGCAGCGGCGCCAGTTCGCTGTCGCTGTACCCGCTCGGCAGGTGGTGGGCGAAAGCCGCAGGAACGGTGGCGAATTCGGCGTACCCGCCGTCCGCGTCCCATCCCGTGTAGCCAGAATTCGGGCATAAATTCTCGTCGCCGCGCCGACAGTACGTGCACTCTCCGCAGGTGTGCCGCAGCCAGGCGATCCCGACCCGGTCGCCGACGCGGAACTCGCCGCCGGCATCCTCGCCGAGTTCGACCACCTCACCGACCACTTCGTGTCCGGGTGTCACCCGCTCCCGATGCACCTCCAGGTCGCCTTCGGCGACGTGCAGATCGGTGCGACACACCCCGCAAGCGCGGACCGCGACAAGAAGCTCGGCCGGCCCGGGGCGCGGTACC
>NZ_JBYCLB010000251.1:0-10319 GCF_057473705.1 Mycobacterium sp. TH-M15
CCGACGTGCTCGACGCTGCGGGCCAGTGGGCCGCCGAACCGGCTACCGTGGACGAGGTACTCGAGGCGCAGCGCTGGGCACGGCAGCGGGCGGAGCGCGTCGTCGACGCGGCAGCGGTCAGAAAGGTAGCAACCCGATGATGTTCGTGGTCGGCATCGTGCTGTTCGCGCTCGCCATCCTGGTCTCGGTGGCGCTGCACGAGTGCGGTCACATGTGGGTGGCGCAGGCGACCGGCATGAAGGTGCGCCGCTACTTCGTCGGCTTCGGCACCACGCTGTGGTCGATCAAGCACGGTCAGACCGAGTACGGGCTGAAGGCGATCCCGGCCGGCGGATTCTGCGACATCGCCGGCATGACCGCGATCGAGGAACTCGCCCCCGACGAAGTCGACCGCGCCATGTACAAACAGAAGACCTGGAAGCGGGTGGCGGTGCTGTTCGCCGGGCCGGGGATGAACTTCGTCATCGGCCTGGTGCTGGTCTACCTGATCGCGGTCATCTGGGGCCTGCCCAGCCTGGACACCTCGGCGGTGGTCGGCGAGACCGGGTGCGTGGCGCCCGAGGTCGCCAAGGGCGAGTTGGGCGAGTGCACCGGGCCGGGCCCGGCCGCGCTGGCCGGCATCCGGGCCGGTGACGTGGTGATCAAGGTCGCCGACACCGACGTGCACAGCTTCGAGGAGATGGCCGCAGCGGTGCGCAAGCAGCACGGCGTCACCCCGATCGTCGTCGAACGCGCCGGTGCCACCATCACCCTGGACGTCGACGTCACCCAGGTGCGGCGCTGGGTCCCCGGCGACCAGGGCGCCGAGGACGCCACCCCGGCCACCGTCGGCGCGATCGGCGTGGCCGCGCCGCCGTTGCTCACCAAGTACACCCCGATCACCGCGGTGCCGGCCACCGTCGGCTTCAGCGGCGACCTGTCGGTGCTGCTCGGCAAGTCGCTGGCCGCGATCCCGGGGAAGACCGGCGCCCTGGTGCACTCGATCACCGATCGCAGCGGGCCGCGTGACCAGGAGACCCCGATGAGCGTCGTCGGCGCGTCGATCATCGGCGGCGACGCGGTCAAGCACGGCGCCTGGTTCGCGTTCTGGTTCTTCCTGGCCCAGCTGAACTTCGTCCTCGGCGTGCTGAACCTGGTGCCGCTGCTGCCGTTCGACGGCGGGCACATCGCGGTCGCGCTCTTCGAGAAGGTCCGGAACATGATCCGGTCGGCGCGCGGCAAGGTGGCCGCCGCCCCGGTGAACTACCTCAAGCTGATGCCGGCCACCTATGTGGTGCTGGCGCTGGTCGTCGGATACATGCTGCTGACGGTCACCGCCGACGTGGTCAATCCGATCAAGCTGTTCTGAGCGGCCCCGGTACGACGAGAGAAGAAGCGAAATGAGCAACACGGGGCGGACCGCCGAGGTTCCCACGCTGGCACCGCGCCGCACGACCCGACAGCTGATGGTCGGCAGCGTCGGGGTGGGCAGCGAACACCCGATCTCGGTGCAGTCGATGACCACCACCAAGACCCACGACATCGACGCGACGCTGCAACAGATCGCCGAGCTGACCGCGACCGGCTGCGACATCGTCCGGGTGGCGTGCCCCCGCCAGGAGGACGCCGACGCGCTGCCGACGATCGCCAAGAAGAGCAAGCTGCCGGTGATCGCCGACATCCACTTCCAGCCGAAGTACATCTTCGCCGCGATCGACGCCGGCTGCGCGGCGGTGCGGGTGAACCCGGGCAACATCAAGGAGTTCGACGGCCGGGTGGCCGAGGTTGCCAAGGCGGCCGGCGACGCCGGGATCCCGATCCGGATCGGCGTCAACGCCGGCTCGCTGGATCGGCGGATCCTGGTCAAGCACGGCAAGGCCACCCCCGAGGCACTGGTGGAGTCGGCGCTGTGGGAGGCATCGCTCTTCGAGGAGCACGGCTTCGGCGACATCAAGATCAGCGTCAAGCACTCCGACCCGGTGGTGATGGTGGCCGCCTATGAACAGCTGGCCGCGGAGTGTGACTACCCGCTGCACCTCGGGGTCACCGAGGCCGGCCCGGAGTTCCAGGGCACGATCAAGTCCTCGGTGGCGTTCGGGGCGCTGCTGGCCCGCGGCATCGGCGACACCATCCGGGTGTCGCTGTCGGCCCCGCCGGCCCAGGAAGTCAAGGTGGGCAACCAGATCCTGGAGTCGCTGAACCTGCGGCCGCGCGGGCTGGAGATCGTCTCCTGCCCGTCCTGCGGGCGCGCCCAGGTCGACGTCTACACGCTGGCCAACGAGGTCACCGCCGGCCTGGAGGGCCTGGACGTGCCGCTGCGGGTAGCGGTGATGGGCTGCGTGGTCAACGGTCCCGGCGAGGCCCGCGAGGCCGACCTGGGCGTGGCGTCCGGCAACGGCAAGGGCCAGATCTTCGTCAAGGGCAAGGTGATCAAGACCGTTCCGGAGTCCCAGATCGTCGAGACGCTGATCGAGGAGGCGCTGCGGCTGGCCGCAGAGATGGGGGCGACGGGACACGACCCCGAGGGCGACGACGCCGCGAGTGCTGCTCCCGGCGGTTCGCCGACCGTCGCCGTAAGCTGAGCAGAGCCGATTCGAGCCGACCGGCCGACAACCCGCGGAAAGAGACAGTTATGTCGGCTGCACCGATCTTCCGCCCGATCGACGAACGACGGGTCTCCGTGGTGCGCGACGCCGCCACAGCCTGGCGGGTGCTCGACGCCGATCCGGTCGGCTCGTGCATGGTCGCCGCCCGGGTGGCCGACTACGGTGTCGACCCGCGCTCGATGGGCGGGGAGCTGTGGACCCACCGCGGCGCCGAGGAGTCGCTCTGCTACGCCGGCGCCAACCTCATTCCGCTGCGCGGCGCCGCGGTCGACCTGGAGGCGTTCGCCGAGAAGGCGATGAGCACCCCGCGGCGCTGCTCGTCGCTGGTCGGCCGGGCCGAGCTGGTGCTGTCGATGTGGCAGCGGCTGGCCGACACCTGGGGTCCGGCCCGCGACGTGCGCGACAGCCAGCCGTTGATGGCGCTGCACGGCATGCCGACCTGTCCGATGGACCCCGAGGTGCGCCAGGTGCGGCCCGACGAGATCGACGCCTACCTGGTGGCGGCCGTGGACATGTTCATCGGCGAGGTCGGCGTCGACCCGCGGGTCGGTGACGGCGGCCGGGGCTACCGCCGCCGGCTGGCCAACCTGATCGCCGCCGGCCGGGCCTGGGCCCGCTTCGACGGCGGAGAGGTGGTGTTCAAGGCCGAGGTCGGATCGCAGTCGCCGGCGGTCGGCCAGATCCAGGGGGTCTGGGTGCATCCGGCGCAGCGCGGCCGCGGCCTGGGCTCGGCCGGAACCGCGACGGTGGCGGCGGTGGTCGTCGGGACCGGCCGGATCGCCAGCCTGTACGTCAACGACTTCAACATGGTGGCCCGCGCGGTCTACGAGCGGGTGGGTTTCACGCCGGTCGGCACCTTCGCCACCGTGCTGCTGGACTGACCGGTCAGGCTAGCGGCATCGTCGGTGTTGCCGGTGTAGTCCACGAACCCTGCGGGGTGCCCCTCTTGAGGTAAGGCCCAAGTCTAGGGAGGGTGCATGATCGAGGTCATACCGGCCGCGCTACACCAGCTTGCCGCTCAGGGTGAGTTGATGGGTGGCGAGTTGTGCTGGGACCGCCTTCCCCGCGGTAGCCGGATCGTCGTGGCAGACCAGCTCGGCAACGACTACGGCGTGCGCGGCGTGGCGCAAAGACGTCACCACGTTGGTGGCACACCTCAATCACCTGGGTGACAGATTCAGGGGTGCCGGTACCAGGCACGCCCAAACCGACGCCGGCAACGCCCAGCAGATGGGGGTGCTCGCCTAATGGACGCAGGATCAGAGCTGCCATCGCTGTCGACATGAATATGGACGAGAAGATCGCATTTCTCGACCGCATCGGGGACGAGGCCGCCGCGAGCGATGCAGCCGCGAGCGAAAAGAAAACTGACCTCATGCCCTCGTACTGAACCACGACAGGGTCTTTTAGTTAGGCGCGGCCATGCACGCAGTATGGCGCTCAGCGAGAAGGGCGGCCGGCGGCTCAAGCTGTCGAACGTAATGGCGCGGTCTCGGTGCGCCTCCCCCCACCGGGCGGCGCGACTTCTTAACATCAGTCACAATGATAACTCTAACCTCAGGCGTATCTCGCATCGTGGGCCTGCTCTGCGTCCTGGTCACCGCGGTCACCGTGGTGTCGTGCACGCCGCGCCCGGACGGGCCGGGCCCGTCCGCCGAGCGGTTCTTCGCCGCGCTGGCCACCGGTGACACCGCGACCGCCGCCGACCTCTGCGACGACCCGGTCGCCGCCCGGGAGGCCCTCAACGCCGCCTGGGCCGGCCTGCAGGCCAGCCATCTGGACGCCCAGGTGCTCACCGTGCACTACCGGGAGGACAGCGGGGAGGTGGCGTACCGCTACGCCTGGCAGCTGCCCAAGCAGCGGGTCTGGACCTACGAGGGCCAGCTCAGGCTGGCCCGCAACGAGGGCCGCTGGCAGGTCCGCTGGGTCGCCACCGACCTGCACCCGCAGCTGGGGGAGCGGCAGACGTTCGCGCTGCGCGCCGACCCGCCGCAGCGGGCGTCGGTGAACGGCGTCGACGGAAAAGAGGTGCTGGTGCCCACCTACGTGTACCACTACCAGCTCGACGCGGTGCGGGCCGGACGGGAGCTGATGGGCACGGTCCGCGCGGTGGTCGACACGCTGCGGCCGTTCGACGACACGCTGGACGCCCAGCGGCTGGCCGAGCAGGCCAGCTCGTCGCCGACGCCGCTGGACCTGATCGATCTGCGCAAATCCGACAACGACCGGGTCGCGCCGGCCATCGGGCAGCTACGCGGGGTGATCGTCACCCCCCGCGAAGACTTCCTGCCCACCGACGACCGCTTCGCGCCGGCGCTGGTCAACGAGGTGAAACGTACCATCGCCGACCAGCTGGAAGGCGAGGCCGGCTGGCGGGTGGTCAGCGTCAACCAGAACGGCGTCGACGCCGCGGTGCTGCACGAGGTGACCCCGGCGCCGGCACCGGCGATCACCATCAGCCTGGACCGCGCCGTGCAGCGGGCGGCGCAGAACGCGGTGAACACCCGGGGGCAGAAGGCCATGCTGGTGGTGATCAAGCCGTCGACCGGGGAGATCCTCGCGGTCGCCCAGAACGCCGCCGCCGACGTCGACGGGCTGATCGCGACCACCGGCCTGTACCCGCCCGGTTCGACGTTCAAGATGGTGACGGCCGGCGCCGCGATGGAACGCGATATGGCCGACCCGGACACCCTGCTCGGCTGCCCGGGTCAGCTCGACATCGGCAATCGGACCGTCCCCAACTACGGCTTGTTCGACCTGGGGGTGGTGCCGATGTCGGAGGCGTTCGCCAACTCGTGCAACACCACCTTCGCCGAGCTGGCCAGCCGGATGCCGCCGCGGGCGCTGACCCAGGCGGCCGCGCGGTACGGGATCGGGATCGACTACCTGGTGGACGGCATCACCACGGTGACCGGGATGGCGCCGCCCACGGTGGACCTGGCCGAACGCACCGAGGACGGCTTCGGCCAGGGCAAGGTGCTGGCCAGCCCATTCGGCATGGCGCTGGTCGCGGCCACGGTGGCGGCCGGGAGCACCCCGGTGCCGCGGCTGATCGAGGACCGGCAGACCACGGTCACCGGCGGCGCGGACCCGATCCGCCCGGAGACGCTGGACGGGCTGCGGGCGATGATGCGCGAGGTGGTGACCGACGGCACCGGCCGGGCGATCGGCGAGTGCGGCGCGGTGTTCGGCAAGACCGGCGAGGCCGAGTTCTCCGGCGGGTCGCACTCCTGGTTCGCCGGCTACCGCGGCGATCTGGCCTTCGCGGCGCTGATCGTCGGCGGCGGCAGTTCGGAGTACGCGGTGCGGATGACCAAGGTGATGTTCGATTCGCTGCCGGACGGCTTCCTGGCCTGATCGCCGTCGCAGCCCCCGGGCGTGGGGTGACCGTGTCGACGACGGCGTCGGGAGCCGGTCGCGACGCGACACCCCCGCCGCGCCGGACGTCGAGGTATCCGTTAGCCTGTCTGAGAAATTTATCGGCTAACCTGGTAAATCCGGGTCGGCGTTCACAGCGTTTAGACACAGCGGGGGAGTGCAGGTCCATGAGGCGGTCGAAGACGGTTCACCAGCAGCAGCGGGCCGGTGCGGGGGTGGCCGCCGCGGCGCTGGTGGCCGCCGCGATGATCCCGATGACCGCCGCGCGGCACACCGCGGTGGGTGGGGACTGGTCGGCCGACGTCGCCCTGACCGCCGCCATCGAGCTGGCTAACGCGTTCGACTTGGAGGGCTTGCTGCAAGCCGAGGTCGCTGCCGGCCAGGGCGTGTTCAACGACGTCATCGGTTTCCCCGGCGCATTGATCGGCGACGTGGTCACCCCGATCGAGCACGCGATCAGCGACGTCGCCGCGCTCAACTTCGGTGACGCGTTCAGTTCGGTGGCCGGGATTCCGGTGGGCTTGGCCAACACCGTCATCGGCCTGCCCGAGGGACTGATCGAGGGTCTCTACAACATGGCGCTTCAGCTTCCCGGCCAGTACCTGTTCAACTTCGGCGGCGACCCCGCCCCCGCCAGCGACCCCACCGGCGACCACGTCGGTGACCCCGCCGGCTCGACGGCCGCGGCCCACACCGACCTCGGCTCGACCTTCACGGCGCTCACCGGCGGCAGCGCGCCGGAACTGGCCGCGTCCACTGGGCCGCACTTCCTCGATTTCAACGGTCTGCTCGGCGCGGAGGCGGCCACCGCCGGGAACCTGTTCTTCGGGCCGCCGCTCAGTGTCTTCGGCTTCACCGCCGACGTTGCGGCTATGCCCTTCCTGGCCGCGACCAGCGACGCCCTGCACCTCGACTTCACCGGGGTCTTCACCGAGCTTGCCCAGGGGTTCGAAGGGGAAGGCGGGCTCCTCGACCAGACGGCGCTACAGGTCGGGAGCGACACGGCTCAAGCGCTGGTCCTCGATCCGGCGTACTACCTCTTGGACGTCAACCCGCTCGCCCTGTTCGCCCTGTAGTCGGTCTCGCCGGCACCACGCAGCCGACTAAGCTGACCTGATGTCCGGTCGCGCTCCGCTCTCGCCCGGCGTCGTCTCGCCGAGGCTGCCGGTACCCGCCTCGATCCCACGCCCGGAGTACGTCGACAAGCCCACCGCGGCCGAGGGCAGCGAGCCGTGGGTGCAGACCCCCGAGGTGATCGAGAAGATGCGGGTGGCGGCCCGGATTGCCGCCGGGGCGCTGGCCGAGGCCGGCAAGGCGGTCGCGCCCGGCGTGACCACCGACGAGCTGGACCGGATCGCCCACGACTACCTGGTCGGTCACGGCGCCTACCCGTCGACGCTGGGCTACAAGGGCTTTCCGAAGTCGTGCTGCACCTCGCTGAACGAGGTGATCTGCCACGGCATCCCGGACTCGACGGTGATCGCCGACGGCGACATCGTCAACATCGACATCACCGCCTACCTCGACGGCGTCCACGGCGACACCAACGCCACCTTCTGCGCCGGCGACGTCGCCGAGGAGCACCGGCTGCTGGTCGAGCGCACCCACGAGGCGACCATGCGGGCGATCAAGGCGGTCAAGCCCGGCCGGGCGCTGTCGGTGATCGGCCGGGTCATCGAGTCGTACGCGAACCGGTTCGGCTACACCGTGGTGCGCGACTTCACCGGGCACGGGATCGGCACCACCTTCCACAACGGGCTGGTGATCCTGCACTACGACCAGCCGGCGGTGGAGACCGTCATCGAGCCCGGGATGACGTTCACCATCGAGCCGATGATCAACCTCGGCGGGCTGGACTACCGGATCTGGGACGACGGCTGGACGGTGGCCACCACCGACGGCAAGTGGACGGCGCAGTTCGAGCACACCCTGGTCGTCACCGACGACGGGGCGGAGATCCTCACCCTGGCCGAGCCGGTGCCATGAGGACCGGGTAGGCGTGCGGTCGCTGTCGGTTCGGCTGCTGTTCGCGCCGGGGTGGGCGCGGCTGCTGGTCCGCGCGGCGCCGCTGGCGCTGCTGATCGCGGCGGTCTACCTGCTGATCGCACCGTGGCTGACCAGGACGCTCGGCTGGTGGGGACCGGTCTGGGTGGTGGCTTTGAGTCTGGCCGCGACCGGTTTCGGCATGGCGCTCACCGCGCCGGCCCGACGCGCCCTGCTCGGCGCGCTCTCCGGGCTCGACGCCGGCCAGCGGGAGCGGGCCGCGGAAGCGGTGTACGGCGGCCTCTACGACAACCAGCGGCTGCTGGATCACCGGCTGGTCGGGCCGGGCGGGCCACCGCCCAGCGCGTACCGGGACTGGGCGGACCGGCTGCGGTCCTACCGGGCCCAGGTCTCCGCGCCCGACGTTGCACCGCGGGTTCGGGAGATCGCCGAGCTGGCCGCACGGGCGGCGGCACAGGTCAGCGACGCCCAGGCCGATGACGCCGGTGGGTCGGCGGACGACACCGTCCGCCGCCAGGCCGCCTACCGCAGCGTCGCCGCCCAGATCGCCGAAGCCGACAACGCGCTGCTGGCGGCCTGCCACCCGGCCAGCTGACCACGAAAACCACCCCGCGGGCGCGCGGCTAGCGGTAGCGTTGAGCCGTGCCCGGAACGATGATGACCGTCGACGGGTTCCCCATCCCGGTCGGCGTCACCGGCCCGGAACGGGGATCCGTCGTCGTCCTGCTCAGCGCCGCCCGCCAGGCGCCGACCGCCTACGACGCGGTCTGCCAGCGGTTGCACACCGCGATGCTGCGGACCGTCGTGATCGGCGCCGACCCGCGGCTCACCGCCAAGTCGGTGGTCGGGCTGCTCGACGCGCTCGACGTGCGGTCCGGCGTCCTGGTCGGCGATCGATCCGGCGGCGACTGCGCCTGGGAGCTGGCCGCCACCCGGCTGGACCGGTTTATCGGCCTGGTGGCGATCGACCGCGGACATCCGCGGGCGCCGGACCGCAACGGCGTGGTCATCGACGAGGACTGCCCGCCGGTGGAGATCAACACCACGGTGCTGGCCAGCAGCCGGGCCGACCACGCGGTGGCACTGGCCAGCCAACGGTTCGTCTACGGGGACTACCGGGTGGTGGAGCTGGCGCGACGCACCAACGCGAACGAGTCCACCGCGCAGCTAGCCGGTGAGATCGTGCTTCGCTCGAGCACCTGGTGACCACCGCTGCTCGGCCGACCGAAACGGAAGTGACTGCTGTGCCAGATGTTTCGGCATGGCAACCGTGTCCGTGAAGAGCGTGGCGACGCGCCGCGCGCCGTTGCCGAACCTGTCGGCGCCGCCCCCTATCCTTCGCCCATGGTCACGACAGAACTGGTCCCGCCGGAACGCTTCTTCGCCCGCCGTGCCATCGCCCCCGACGACCTGTGCTGCTATTTCGACGCCGGCAGCATCGCCCGCGGCGCGACGTATGCCCGGGAGGGTCGGATCCGGGAGGTGGCGTGGGATGACGACGGCAGCCTGACCGGCCGCTGTTATGGGTCGCAGGGGCTGGTATACGAGGTCGAGGTCAGTTTCGCGCACAGCGGCAACGAGTTCGTTGTCGAGTGGGCCTACTGTTCTTGCCCGGTCGAGGACTTCTGCAAGCACGCGGTCGCGTTGCTGCTCACCGCTGGCGACGCCGGTCCGGGGGCCGGCCGGAACCAGTGGCGCAGCGTGCTGGACCGGGTGCTCGATGAGGTGACGGCAGGCGGCACCACCACGGCCGGCGGAGCCCCGGTCGGGCTGGAGTTCTCGCTCACGCCGCCCAGCCCGTACCGTCGGGCCGCCACGGTCTCGGTGCGTCCGGTGACGATCGGCAAACGCGGGACGTGGATCAAAACCGGCGCGAGCTGGCGTGACGTTTCCTACGGTGCCACCGGCAGGTTCAACCGACGCCAACACCAGGTCGTGCGGGCATTCGGCACCGCGTTGCAGAACTCCGGCTCGGCGGTGATCTACGGCCAGAATTTGGTCATCGACAATGCGTCGGCCTCGATCTGGCCGAGGCTGAAAGACGTCGTGGACGCCGGCGTGGCGATGGTCGCCGACAAATCCGGCGGCCTGCGTGCCGTCGAGTTCATCAAGAACGCCCATCTGCGCCTCGATTTCGCCGCCGCCGAGGCCGGCGGGGCAACGATGTCGGTGGCACTGGTTGTCGACGGCGAGCGGACCGACCCCGCCGGCGCGGGCCTGATCGGCCGGCCCGCGCCGCACGGTATGTACCAGGTCACCGACGGGGTGTTGCTGCTGGGCGCGTTCGACCCGGCCCCCGGCCCGGCCCTGCTCGACCTCGTCGCCCGGGACGATCAGGTGCACATCCCCGCC
>NZ_JBYCLB010000252.1:0-2163 GCF_057473705.1 Mycobacterium sp. TH-M15
GGTCGCGCCCTCGGGTTGGTCCCCGCCCGCCGGCTTGCCGCCGCGGGTGCGCCGCCGCGACCGGTCCGGGTTGCGCGGGGCCCGCTGGCGCTCGGACCCGGAGCCGGTGCCGCCGGCGGGCCGGCGGCCCGATCCGGAGCGCGGTTTGCCGATCCGGCCGGTGGCCTCGGTCGGGATGCCCAACTCGGTGTAGAGATGCGGCGAGCTCGAGTAGGTCTCCGCCGGATCGGGGCAGCCCAGACTCAGCGCCTTGTCGATCAGCGTCCAGCGGGCCAGTTCGTCCCAGTCGACCAGGGTGACCGCCACCCCGGTGCGGCCGGCCCGGCCGGTGCGGCCGATCCGGTGCACGTAGGTCTTCTCGTCGTCGGGGCACTGGTAGTTGATGACGTGGGTGACGTCGTCGATGTCGATGCCGCGGGCCGCCACGTCGGTGGCCACCAGCACGTCGACGTCGCCGGAGCGGAACGCCGTGAGCGCCTTCTCTCGGGCCACCTGGTTGAGGTCACCGTGCACCGCGCCGACCTTGAAGCCGCGCTCGGCGAGGTCGTCGGCGACCTTCTGCGCGGTGCGCTTGGTGCGGGTGAAGATCATCGTGGCGCCCCGGCCGCGGGCCTGCAGCACCCGGCCGACCAGCTCCACCTTGTCCAGCGCGTGGGCCCGGTAGACGAACTGGTCGGTCGCGTCGTGCACCGCCGAGGAGTGCGGCGCCTCGGCCCGGATGTGGGTGGGCTGGTTCATGAAGCTGCGGGCCAGCGTGATGATCGGGCCGGGCATGGTCGCCGAGAACAGCATCGACTGCCGGTCGTCGGGGATCTGGGCCAGGATGCGTTCGATGTCCGGCAGGAAGCCCAGGTCGAGCATCTCGTCGGCCTCGTCGAGCACCAGCGACGCCAGCCCGCCCAGCTGCAGGTGGCCCTGCTGGGACAGGTCCAGCAGCCGGCCCGGGGTGCCCACCACCACGTCGGCACCGGCGCGTAGCGCCTCGACCTGCGGCTCGTACGGCCGGCCCCCGTAGATGGCGACCACCGACAACGAGCGGGTACCGCGCTCGTCGGCCTGGCCATCCGAGCCGGCAGCGGTCAGGTACTTGGCCGCGTCGGCCAAGTCGCCGGAGACCTGGATGCACAGTTCGCGGGTGGGCACCACCACCAGCCCCCGGGGTACCCCGGTGAGCGGCTTGTCGGCTTCGGTGCTGATCCGCTGCAGCAGCGGTACCCCGAAGGCGAAGGTCTTGCCCATCCCGGTGCGGGCCTGGCCGATCAGGTCGTCGCCGGCCAGGGCCAGCGGCAGGGTGAGCTCCTGGATCGCGAACGGATGCTCGATGCCGTCCTCGGCGAGCGCCCGGACGATCTCGTCGCGGACGCCGAGGTCGGCGAAGGTGGGCTGGGCGGTGGGTTTGGGGGTGATGAGCGGGCTCATGCGGGGGTGCGTCGCCTTTCGGTGGGTCGGATCTGTATCGATCGATCGCGTTGCGGTTCCAGCGCGCACGCGGTGAGACGTCGATACCTGCCGAGCCGATTCCCGGGCCGCGAACTCGTCGGGGCCGATCGCATGCACGCGCATTTCTTCGGCAGCCGCCGTACCGGCACTGCACTGCCTGCCGCAGATACTACCTGGTCGGCGCCGACACCCGCGGGCCGCGGCCGGGTCGCGGCGGGGTCGCCTAGAGTGTGCCCATGAATTCCGGTCCACCCGCCGAGCAGGTGACGTCGACCCCGCCGCCGCGGCTGGCCGTCGACCATCCCGGCGTCAGCGAACTGTTCGCGCTGCTCGCCTACGGCGAGGTGGCGGCGTTCTACCGGCTCACCGACGAAGCGCGGATGGCGCCCGACCTGCGCGGCCGGATCTCGATGGCCAACATGGCCGCCGCCGAGATGGGGCACTACGGCCTGCTGGCCGAGGCGCTGCAGCGGCGCGGTGTCGACGTGGTGGCGGCGATGTCGAAGTACGCGTCCGCGCTGGACGGCTACCACCGGCTGACCATGCCCAGCACCTGGCTGGAGGCGCTGGTCAAGACCTACGTCGGTGACGCTCTGGCCGCCGACTTCTACCTGGACATCGCCGACGGTATGCCCGACGAGGTGGCCGAGGTGGTGCGCGCGGTGCTCGCCGAGACCAAGCACTCCCAGTTCGTCGTCGCCGAGGTGCGCGACGCGGTGACGG
>NZ_JBYCLB010000253.1:0-2069 GCF_057473705.1 Mycobacterium sp. TH-M15
TGGACCGGCTGGACCGGGCGGTGCTCTCGGCGCTGACCCGAAGCTTCGGCGGCGGGCCGGTCGGGGTCTCCACGCTGGCGGTGGCGGTCGGGGAGGAGGCGGCCACCGTCGAGGAGGTCTGCGAGCCGTTCCTGGTGCGGGCCGGGATGATCGCCCGCACCCCGCGCGGGCGGGTCGGCACCGCGGCCGCCTGGACGCACCTGGGGATGGTCCCGCCGGCCGGGGCGGCCGGGCTGGGTCAGGCCGGGCTGTTCGATTAGGCCGGTGACGCTGCACCACGGGCGACCCGAACTGCGGTGACTCGCTGCTTCATATGTGATGCGGGGTCGAAACGAGTCCGGCAGGAGCTACGTCGACGCGCCCGTATTTCCGGGTTTGGACGGGACGATGTGGAGCTGGTCGAGTTCGGGAGTGGGTCGAGGGATGAGCGGGTGGCCGCGCTGCGGCGAAGCGCCGGGTCGTGGCGGGACCGGGACTTCACCGGGGCGGAGTACGTCGATGCCATTCGCGGCGACCTCGACGAGCGGCTGGCCAGACTCGGCCTGGCGTGAAGCTGATCGACACCACGGTCGCCGTAGACCACCTGCGCGGCCAGCCCGACGCGGTCGAGCTACTCGCCGGAATCGTCGATAGTGGTGAAGAGCTGGCGGCCAGCGAACTGGTCCGTTTCGAACTGCTGTCCGGCGTGCGGGAGAACGAGCTGACCGCCCTGGAGGACTTCTGCTCGGCGCTGAGCTGGATCGCGGTGGCCGAGCAGACAGCCCGGTTGGCGGGAGAGCTGGCCCGGCGGTTCCGGCTCAGCCACGGCGGTATCGACGACGTCGACTACCTGATCGCCGCGACCGCGATCGTCACCGACGCGGACCTGCTGACCACCAACGTGCGCCACTTCCCGATGTTCGACGCGCTGCGGCCCCCGTACTGACCTTGTGGAAAACCCGAAGGAACCGCTTGCCGCGCTCACCACAACCGGCGCGTTTGAGCCAGAGCAGGCACGTAGCGCAAAAGACATGCGATGCTCGGCGTGTGCGACCTGGAGGTCACAGCCCCGCCAGCGCCTCGGCCAGCACCTCGATCCCCTCGCAGAACAACTCGTCGCTGATGCTCAGCGGCGGCAGCAGCCGCACCACGTTGCCGTACGTCCCGCAGGTCAGCACGATCACCCCGGCCGCCCGGGCCGCGCCGACCACTCTGGCGGTCAGCTCCGGGTCGGGGTCAGCGGAGCCGGAGCGCACCAGCTCCATGGCGACCATCGCCCCGCGCCCGCGCACGTCGCCGATCCGGTCGTCGTCGGCCTGCAGCCGGCCCAGCCGGTCGAACGCCAGCTGCCCGAGTCGCTGCGCCCGGGCGATCAGGCCGTCGCTCTCGATGGTGTCGATGACGGCCAGCGCCGCCGCGCAGGCCACCGGGTTGCCGCCGAACGTCCCGCCCAGCCCACTCACCTGGGGGGCGTCCATGATCTCGGCTCGGCCGGTTACCGCCGACAACGGCAGGCCGCCGCCGATCGCCTTGGCGGTGCAGATCAGGTCGGGTTCGATGCCCTCGTGCTCGCAGGCGAACCACGCCCCGCTGCGGGCGAAGCCGGACTGCACCTCGTCGGCGATGAACACCACGCCGTTCTTCCGGCACCAGGCCAGCAGCGCCGCCAGGAAGCCCTCGGCCGGGACGATGAACCCGCCCTCGCCCTGGATCGGCTCGATGATGACCGCGGCCAGGTTGTCGGCGCCGATCTGTTTGTCGATGACCCGCAGCGCGCGGGCCGCGGCCAGACCGCCGTCGGTGGCCAACTCCTTGTCCGTCAACCCGTCGCGGTACGGGTAGGACATCGGCGCCCGGTAGATCTCCGCGGCGAACGGTCCGAAACCGCTCTTGTACGGCATCGACTTGGCGGTGAGCGCCATGGTCAGGTTGGTGCGGCCGTGGAAGGCGTGGTTGAACGCCACCACCGCGGGCTTGCGGGTGTAGGAGCGGGCGATCTTGACCGCGTTCTCCACCGCCTCGGCACCGGAGTTGAGCAGCACGGACCGCTTCTCGCCCGATCCGGGGGTGATCCGGTTGAGCTCCTCGGC
>NZ_JBYCLB010000254.1:0-2618 GCF_057473705.1 Mycobacterium sp. TH-M15
TCGCCGAGGCGGTGTTCTGGTGCCTGCAGCACCACGACGCCGACGAGGAGGCCACCCTGGCCGCGGTGATGGAACGGGTCAAGGGCCCGGACTTCCCCACCGCCGGGCTGATCGTCGGATCGCAGGGCATCGCCGACGCCTACACCACCGGACGCGGGTCGATCCGGATGCGCGGGGTGCTGGAGATCGAGGAAGACGCCAAGGGCCGCAGCTCGCTGGTGATCACCGAGCTGCCCTACCAGGTCAACCACGACAACTTCATCACCTCGATCGCCGAGCAGGTGCGAGACGGCAAGCTGTCCGGGATCGCCAACATCGAAGACCAGAGCAGCCAGGGCAAGCTGCGGATCGTTATCGAACTCAAGCGCGACGCGGTCGCCAAGGTGGTGCTCAACAACCTCTACAAGCACACCCAACTGCAGACCAGCTTCGGCGCCAACATGCTGGCCATCGTCGACGGCGTGCCGCGCACCCTGCGGCTGGATCAGCTGATCCGCCACTACGTCAACCACCAACTCGACGTGATCGTCCGGCGCACCGTCTACCGGCTGCGCAAGGCCAACGAGCGGGCGCACATCCTGCGCGGGCTGGTCAAGGCGCTGGACGCGCTGGACGAGGTGATCGCGCTCATCCGGGCATCGGAGACCGTCGACGTCGCGCGGGCGGGCCTGATCGACCTGCTCGACATCGACGAGGTGCAGGCTCAGGCGATCCTGGACATGCAGCTGCGCCGGCTGGCC
Organism: Mycobacterium sp. TH-M15; assembly: GCF_057473705.1. Taxonomy (NCBI): domain Bacteria; kingdom Bacillati; phylum Actinomycetota; class Actinomycetes; order Mycobacteriales; family Mycobacteriaceae; genus Mycobacterium; species Mycobacterium sp. TH-M15. Next base: position 741 of record NZ_JBYCLB010000254.1, read on the forward strand.
GCGCTGGAACGCCAGAAGATCATCGACGAACTGGGCCGGATCGAAGCCGAGATCGCCGACCTGGAAGACATCCTGGCCAAGCCGGAGCGGCAGCGCGCCATCGTCCGCGACGAGCTCGCCGAGATCGTGGAGAAGTTCGGCGACGACCGCCGGGCCCCGGTCGTCGCCGCCGAAGGCGAAGTAGCCGACGAGGGCCTGATCGCCCGCGAGGACGTCGTCGTCACCATCACCGAGACCGGGTACGCCAAGCGCACCAAGACCGACCTGTACCGCAGCCAGAAGCGCGGCGGCAAGGGGGTGCAGGGCGCCGGCCTCAAGCAGGACGACATCGTGGCGCACTTCTTCGTCTGCTCCACGCACGACTGGATCCTGTTCTTCACCAGCCACGGTCGGGTCTATCGGGCCAAGGCCTATGAGCTGCCGGAGGCTCAGCGCACCGCCCGCGGCCAGCACGTGGCCAACCTGCTGGCCTTCCAGCCCGGTGAGCGGATCGCCCAGGTGATCCAGATCAAGAGCTACGAGGACGCCCCGTATCTGGTGCTGGCCACCCGCAACGGCCTGGTCAAGAAGTCGAAGCTCACCGAGTTCGACTCGAACCGGTCCGGCGGGATCGTCGCGGTCAACCTGCGCGACGGTGACGAACTGGTCGGCGCGGTGCTCTGCTCGGCCGACGACGACCTGCTGCTGGTCTCGGCCAACGGCCAGTCGATCCGGTTCTCGGCCACCGACGAGGCGCTCCGCCCGATGGGCCGGGCCACCTCCGGCGTGCAGGGCATGCGGTTCAACACCGACGACCGGCTGCTGTCGCTGAACGTGGTCCGTGCCGACACCTACCTGCTGGTGGCCACCGCCGGCGGCTACGCCAAACGCACCGCGATCGACGAGTACACCGCGCAGGGGCGCGGCGGCAAGGGCATCCTGACCATTCAGTACGATTCCCGGCGGGGCCGCTTGGTCGGGGCGCTGATCGTCGACGACGGCACGGAGTTGTACGCGATCACCTCCGGCGGTGGAGTGATCCGCACCGCGGCCCGGCAGGTTCGCAAGGCTGGCCGGCAGACCAAGGGTGTCCGGTTGATGAACCTGGGCGAGGGCGACACACTGTTAGCGATTGCCCGGAACGCCGATGAAGGGGACGCCGAGTAGATCTCGGGCAGCCGACCCGAGGTCGGCTCCGGGCACGGGTAAGGAGCCGGAGTGACTGCACCGAACGATCCGCCGGCGTCGTCCGGCGATGTGGGCGGCGACGGCACGACCGATTTCGCCGCTCAGCGCCGTGCGGCTGGCGCAGCAGATCCGGTCCGGACGCGCACCACGGCCTCACGGCAAGGCGAACCGCGGCACGCGCCGGCGGCCGGTCACCACGCCGCCGCCGATGTCGACGAGCGGTTGCGCCGGTTTCCCGCCGTCGGTCGCTCGGCCGACCCGATCCGGGGCGCGGGGCCGCTCGGCGACGCCTACGGCAGCGAGCTGCCGGATCTCTCCGAGCCGCCACCGCGCCCGGTGCAGCGGACGCCGCGGGGACAGCCGGCCCGGTCCCGCGGGCCGGTCCGCGCCAGCATGCAGATTCGCCGGATCGATCCGTGGAGCACGCTGAAGGTGTCGCTGCTGCTGTCGGGTTCGCAGTTCTTCGTCTGGATGTTCGCCGTCGCGTTGCTGTAGCTGATCCTGGGCGCCAGGGGGGTGTGGAGCAAGCTGAGCACCAGTGTGCAGGATGTGGTGAACCCGGGCGGCGGCGTCGGCGAGCTGGTCTCCGCCGGCTCCATCTTCGGCGGCGCGGCGCTGGTGGGATTGGTCAACATCGTGCTGCTGACCGCGATGGCCACCGTCGGTGCGCTCATCTACAACCTCAGTACCGACCTGGTCGGAGGCATCGAG
>NZ_JBYCLB010000255.1:0-3234 GCF_057473705.1 Mycobacterium sp. TH-M15
TACGGCCGGTCGACCACCCCGATCGGCACCACCAGCTCGGGTCCTCCCGCCCTGTCGGCCAGCAGCCGGGCCAGCGTCGGCGACGCGCCCAGCGGCGGCAGCCAGACCCGGTGGGCGGGCGGGCCGTGCCCGGCGACCCGGTCCAGCACCGTCTGCAGCACGGTGCGCCGCGGCGCCGACCGGGTCGTCGGCTGCACCGTCACCCGGGTCTCCGCCGCGGTGAACAGCCGGACCGGCGGTGCCGGCGGGGACGCTCCCGGCGCCGGGTCGGCCGGCCCCGGCCCGGAGACGTAGGCCGCCCGGAACCGGGTCAGCCCGTCGGAGCCGGCCTGCAGATACCCCAGCCCGGGGGTGCCGGGCAGTCGATGGGCGTCGGGCACCCCCAGGACGATGCGGGATTCGTTGGCCGACAGTGTTTTCAGGCAGATCCGGTAGGACAGATGCGATTCCAGACCGCGCAGGCGGCCTTCGTCGAGTCGTTGGCTGGCCAGCAGGAGGTGGACACCGAGGGAGCGGCCCAGCCGGCCGATCGCGCCGAACATGTCGGCGAAATCGGGGTGCCGGCTCAGCAGCTCGGAGAACTCGTCGACGATCACCAGCAGGGCCGGCAGCGGCGGCAGCGCCGCGCCGGCGAGCCGGGCGGCCTGGTAGGCGGCGACGCTGACGAAGCCGCCCGCGCTGCGCAGCAGCTCCTGGCGGCGGTTCAGCTCGCCGGCCAGCGCGTCGCGCATCCGGGCCACCAGCGGGGCTTCGTCGGCGAGGTTGGTGATGACGGCGGCGACGTGCTCGGCGCGCTCCAGGTCGAGGAAGGTGGCACCGCCCTTGAAGTCGACCAGCACCAGGTTCAGTGTCTCCGGCGAATGGCGGGCGATCATCCCCAGCGCGATCGTTCGCAGCAGCTCCGACTTGCCGGAGCCGGTCGCGCCGACACACAGGCCGTGCGGCCCGATGCCGCCCTCGGCGGGCTCTTTGATGTCGACCCAGACCACCGCGCCGTCGTCGGCCGTCCCGATCGGAACCCGCAGCCGCTCCGCCCGTTTCAGCCGGTGCCATGTGGGCTCCGGGTCGGCGCCACCCAATCCGCCGAAGTCGTCAAGCAGCTCAGGCCAGGCGCGCCCCGCGGACCCGCCGGCCGTCGCCCCGGTCAGCCGGTAACCCGCCAGCCGGCGGGCGCAGACGATCGCCTCCAGCAGCTCCACCCGGTCCGGCCGGCCCAGCGGCTGGTCGCCGCCGGACCGCCGCACGGTCAGCGTGTCACCGCTCAGCCGCAGCCGCAGCCCATCGGGTGGCCCCGGACCGCCGGGGCTGATCTCGACGACGGTGACCCCGGGCGTGCCGACCCGGTCGGGGTCGATGGTGCCGCCGTCGACGATCAACACCCGGTGCGCGGCCTCCGGCTCGGCCGATGCAGACGGATACCGGTGGTGCGGCAACCATTTCAGCCAATCCCAGTGGTCGCGGCCGGCCGCGTCGAGCACCGCCGTCACCGTCAACAGGTCGGGCCCGTGCAGCACCGCGAGCTGGCAGATCACCGCGCGCAGCAGCGCCCGGGCGCACTCCCGATCGCCGTCGACGGTGACCAGCGCCGCGTCGGCCAACCGCAGCGTGGTCGGGGCGCCGGGCAGCGTCGAGTGGGTCTCGACGAAGCGGCGCAGCGCGGCGCCGGTGACCGGATCCGTCCGGGCCACCGGGTCGGCGGATGGCTCGACGAGTCGGCGGGCCAGGCGCACCGCACCGACGCCGACCCGAACCCAGCCGAAGTCGGCGTCGTCGCGTCGCCGCTCCCACATCCGCGGGCCGGCCACCAACGTCCACAGCGCATCCGGCTCCGGGTGGTGGTAGTCCAGCGAGAGCCGTTGCGCCGCGGCAGCGTCGGCGACCGTCGTCCGAAGCCCGGCCAGGTAGGCGAAGTAGTCGTCGCGCTCGGCGTCCAGGTCGGCGTCCGGCCGGCGGTGCCGGCCCGCGGCGACACCGGCGACCATCGACACCAGCATCACCAGCGGGAACACCAAATAGACCGGGTTGCCCGTCCCGGCGGCGGCGCCCGACCGGTAGAGCATCGCCATGACCGCGAGCATTAGCACCGCCGTCAGCACCGGCACCAGGCCGAGCCACCGGCCGCGGACCGGCCGCGGTCGCTGCGGCGGTGCGGCCAGCTCGATGTCGGCGGTGGGAAACCCCGGCGGCGGTCTTCGCACCGGTCGGACGAAACCCACCGTCGCGGTCGCCTCGTCTCGATCGGCCACCCGGCAGACGCTAGGAACGCGCGGCGACCGCCACAACTCGGCTGTGGACAGCCGCACACCCGGCGGCGGCTCGCCCGGATAACCTGCCCGGCGAGACCGGAGAAAAGGGGGCGGAATTGGCCGATCGGACTCCGCCGCTGTGCCGGGTGTCGGTGCGCACCGATTCGACCCGGGTGGACGTGACGCTGCCGGCCGGCGTCCCGGTGGGTGAGCTGATGCCGGCCCTCCTGGAGATCACCGGCACCGAGCCGGACGACTGGATCGCCACGCCGTATCGGCTGTCTCGGCCGGGCGAGCCGGCCCTGGCCGGCGGGAGAACACTGGCCCAGCACGGTGTTCGGGACGGATCGCTGCTGCTGTTGAGCCGGTCGGTGGCCGAGTCGCCGCAGCCGCGCTTCGACGATCCCGCGGTCGCGGTGTCGGCGATCGTGCGGGCGGCCGGCCGGGGGTGGACGCCCGGGGCGACCCGGCTGGTGGCCGCGCTGGCGGCGGGTTGGCTGGCCGGGGTGGCGGTGCTGACCGCGGCGTGCGGAGGCTCGGCGGTGGCTGCGGCGACGGCCGCCGCCGCGGCCGGCTGCACGCTCGGTGCCGCGGTGCTGATCGGCCGGGTGCACCGCGACTCGGCGGCGGTGCTGGCGCTGGGCCTCTCGGCGGTCGGCTTGGCAGCGGCCGCCGGCTTCCTGGCGGTGCCCGGCCGCTGCGGGCCACCCCACGTGCTGTTGGCCGCCACCGCGGCAGCCTCGACCGCGGTGCTGGCCGGACAGCTCGACCGGCGAAACGTCGCGACCGTCACGGCGGTGGGCTGCCTGTCGGCCCTGGTCGCCGCCGCCGCCACCGCGGTGGTGCTGACCGGCGCCCCGGTCTCGACGGTCGGGGCGTGGACCGCCGTCGCCGCGATCGTGCTGCTGCGCTCGGCGCCGGCCATCGCGGTCGCCTGCACCGGGCTGCCCCGACTAACGGCGGTCACCGCGGCCAGCGGCAGCGGCCC
>NZ_JBYCLB010000256.1:0-9381 GCF_057473705.1 Mycobacterium sp. TH-M15
GGCGCGGCGGCCCGGGCCCCGCCGGCCGGCCGCCACGGCACTGTCCCGGTCGCACCCGCGCTGCCACCGCTGCCACCGCTGCCGCCGCTGCCGCCGCTGCCGGAGCCGGCCGTGCCATCGGAACAGACTCCGCCGCCCGCACCGGCGGCACCGGCCTCCGAGGTGGAGGTTCTGGTGCCCGGCCGGATCCACCGGCACCCGGTCGACCCGGTGGTGATCGAGCCGATCGAGGAGACGGTCCCGGAGCCGCTCGCCGAGGAACTGGTCGAGCCCGAGCCCGTCGCCGGCGTCCGTTACCCGGCGGAGACCACCGAACAGCGGCTGCGCCGGCTGCTGGCCTTCGTGGCGCGCCAGGAGCCCGGGGTGCGCTGGGCGGCCGGCACTCGGGCGGATGGCAGCGTCGCACTGGCCACCGACATCGCCCACGGGTGGATTCCGTCCGGGGTGGATCTCCCCGCCGAGGTGCGGCTGGTGGAGCCCGGCTGGCAGGACGGCACCGTTGTCGCGCTGCTGGGGGACACGACCGCCGCGGAGAGCTATGCCCCGGGTGACCGGATCGGCTGGAGCAGCGAATCGGGCCCGGTCGAGCCGTCCCGCGCGGCTCGCGCGCTGCCGATGGTCGACGACCTGGGCTGGCTGCTCGCGGAGGCCACCCACTGGCGGGACGGCCTGCCCCGCATGGTGAACACGCTGGCCAAGGCGGGCGCAGCGGGAACGGGAGTGGTCGACGCCGAGGTCGACCTGCTGCGGGTACACCTGGACACCGCGCGATATCAGCTGCTGGCGCAGTACCCGGACGTCGAGATGGCGCTGGTGTTGAACTGCATGCTGCTGGCCGCAACCGACGCCATCGCCACCGGCGACGAGGTGAGCGCCAACTACCACTTCGCCTGGTTCCGCACGCTGAGCAACCCGCCGGCCGGAGGCTGGGGCCGGCACCCCTGACGCTGTCGCGGCCGGTGCCGGTCGGGTCAATCCGACGGATGAATTGACCCTGATCGCGGCGGATCGACATACTGGGCGGGTGTCGGGGGCGGAGAGCCGCGCAGACCTCAGCGACAAGGACCTTGTTGACGCGGTCCTGCGCGACCTGCGGGATGCGGCCGAGAAGTGGGAGACACTGGTCGCCGAAGCCGAGAGCATCACCTACAGCGTCGACCTCGGCGACGTGCACGCCGTCGCCGACGCGGACGGCAGGTTGATCGGGCTGACCTTGCACCCGGACGTGGTGACCGCGTACTCCTATCTGGAGCTGACGGATCGACTCAACCTGGCGTTCACCGCCCTGCGGGAGGAGGCGGAGGCCGACTACGCCGAACGCTACGGGGGAGGAATCGAGTGACGATCGCCCCGTCGGACTGCTGCGCGCCGAAGGACCGGCGACCATGCCGTTGAACCTGTCTAACCGCGATCAGAACTCCGGACATCTGTTCTACAACCGCAGGTTGAAGGCCGCGATCACCCGGTTCTCGGTACGGATGAAGCACGACGATCGCAAACAGCAGGCGGCGGTGGCGCTGTCGATGGTGTTCGTCCTGATCGGCTCGGGCTGGATGGCCTTGCTGCACTTCATGAAGCCGGCCGGCTTGGTCGGCCAGTCCACGATCATCGGCGACCGCGACACCGGCGCGGTGTACGCGAAGATCGACGGCCGGCTCTATCCCGCGCTCAACCTGACCTCGGCGCGGCTGGCGGTCGGTAACGCCGCAGCTCCGTCGTGGGTGAAGGCCGCCGAGATCGCAAAATACCCGACCGGTCCGACGATCGGCATCCCCGGTGCCCCGAGTTCGCTGAACATCACCGCCAACTCGGTGTCGGCCTGGTCGGTCTGCGACACGGCACCGGCCCGGGGCGCCAAAGGCGCACCGGTGGTGACCGCGATCGCCGGGGAGCTGTCGACCGGCCGGGCCGCCCCGATGGGGAAGGACCAGGCCGTCCTGGCCACGCACCAGGGCGGCACCTACGTGATCTGGAACGGCCACCGGTCGCGGATCGACCCGGCCGACAGATCGGTGACCTTCAACTTGGGACTCGACCCGGGGGAGACCCGCCCGGTGCAGATCTCCAACGCGCTGTTCGACGCGATGCCGGCGACGGAACCTATTGTGCTGCCGGACATCCCGGAGCGGGGCAGACCCGCATCGTGGCTGCCGGACGCGACCGTGGGCAGCGTGGTCCAGACACAGGACGCCACCGGGGCGGTGAGCGGGTTCTACGTGTTGCTGGCCGGCGGCGTGCAGAAGATCACCGGCTTCGTCGCCGACCTGCTGCGGACCGCCGACTCGCAGGGCTCGGCCGCGCCGAGGCTGATCTCGCCGGACAAGCTGGTCGGCATCCCGGTGGTGGAGGTGCTGCACGTCGACTACTACCCGCTGGGCAAGCTCCAGTTCGTCGACACCGCGGCCAACCCGGTCACCTGCGTCGCGTGGTCCAAACAGTCGACGGACCCGCAGGCGGCCATCGCCGCCGTCAGCGGGCGCGGGCTGCCGGTGCCGATCGGCATGGACTCCCGGCTGGTGCGACTGGTCCGTGACGATCGGTCACCCGACTCGGTGGAAGCCGACCAGACACTGGTGCTGCCGGGCGCGGCGAACTTCGTCGCGACAACCAGCAGTGCGCCGGCCTCGGACAGCCGGGAGAGCTTGTACTGGCTCTCGCCGCAGGGTGTTCGGTACGGCATCGAGTGGGAGCAGAAGACGGTGAACGCACTGGGACTGGACGCCACGCGGGCCGTGCAAGCCCCGTGGCCGATGCTGCGGACCTTCGCCGCGGGGCCGGCGATCAGCCGGGCCAGCGCGCTGTTGGAGCATGACACGGTGACGGTCGGGGGAGCGGTGGCCCCGGTGCCCGGGACCGAGCAGTCGGAGGCGTAGGGGTGTCCAAGCGCGGTTTTGTCCGGGAGAAGCGCAAGCCGGTTCCGGTCGTTCCGCCCGCCCGGGTGGCGGTCGCCGCACCGCTCGCGCTGCCGGAGCGTGAACCGCGCAACATCTTGATGATGATCGCGATCCCGGCGCTGCTGGTCGGCATCATCGGCACCCTGGTGGTGATGTACACCTCCGGGGTCAGGTCGCTGCAGTCCGGTTTCTTCCCGATGATGGGGCTGTTCGGGTTCGGCGCGCTGATGTTCAGCGGCCGGTTCGGTCGGGGTCGCCGGGTCTCCTGGGGCGAGCAGGAAAAGCAACGCCGCATCTACCTACGCCAGCTCGACGACGATCGCGACGAGGTACAGCGGGCCGCCCAGGAACAACGCCGCGGCCAGCTGTTCGTGCATGCCGATCCGCAGCGGCTGGACACCGTGATCGGCGGTCCGCGGATGTGGGAGCGGCGCAGCACCGACCCGGATTTCCTGGACGTCCGGGTGGGTGTCGGGGTGCAGCAGGCCAGCGACTCGGCGGTATCCCTGCAGTGGCCGGAGGTGCCGGTCGGCGAGGAGCTGGAGCCGGTGACCGGCGGCGCGCTGCGGGATTTCATCCTCGAGCAGAGCAAGATCCGGGGGATCGGCAAGGTGCTGAGCCTGCGGTCGAAGCCGGGCTTCAGTTTCGTCGGTGAGAGCCTGGCCGACCTACACGCTCTGCTGCGCTCGGTGCTGTGCTCGCTCGCGGTCTACCACAGCCCCGGGGATGTGAAGCTGATGGTGGTCACCCGCCATCCGGAGCTGTGGTCGTGGCTGGTCTGGCTGCCGCACAACCAACATGACGAGATGTTCGACGCGTGCGGACTGCGCCGGCTGATCTTCGCCGCGCCTATCGAGTTCGAGGAGGCACTCGATGCCGAACTGCACCGCAAGGGCCGCGGCCCGTGGGCCCCACCAGCCGGAACCAGCCCCACCTCGATGCCGTCCCCGATGGAGTCGGCGGCGACCGGGCAGGGGCTCGGGCCACACTGGGTGATCGTCGACGACAACGCCGGAACACCCGAGCAGTGGGAAGGGATCACCGGGCAGAAGGGCATGGCCGGGATCACGGTGCTGCGGTTGGCCACCCGAGCCGGGTTCGGCGTCGGATTCGACAGCGAAGACGAGCGCTTCGAACTGCGCCACGGAAAGCTCTTCCACCGCGGCGCTTTCTATGCGGTGCCCGACCGGCTGGCCGAGAGCACCGCCAGCCGGTTCGCCCGGGCGATCGCCCGCTGGTCGCCGATGACCGCCGGTGAGCTGTCCCAGACCGACAGTCAGGGCGGGGAGTTGCTGCGTGCGCTGGGCATCGCCGACCCCCGCCAGCTCGACGTGGACCGGTTGTGGGCGGAGAGCCGCGGCCGGGGCGACCCCAAGTGGGCGACGGTGCCGGTCGGCGTGAAGCCCGGCGGCGAGCTGCAGAACATCATCTTGCGCGCCAAGGACTTCGGCGGCTTCGGTTTCCACTCGGTGGTGATCGGAACGTCCGGATCCGGCAAGTCGGAATACTTCCTGTCGCTGTGCAGCGGGATCGCCCTGACCCACTCGCCGGAGACGTTCATCGTCATCTTCGTTGACATGAAGTTCGAGTCGGCTGCCCAGGACCTGGAGGGCTTCCCGCACGTCGCCGGTTCGCTGTCCAACCTCGGCAAGGACGAGCGCCATCTGGCCGACCGGATGCGCAAGGCGGTGAACGGGGAGATCCACCGCCGCTACCGGCTTTTCAAAGAGGCCGGCGCTCGCGACGCCAACGAATACGAGGAGATGCGGCTGGCCGGCCGCGACCTGGAGCCGGTGCCGATCCTGCTGGTCATCATCGACGAGTACCTGGAGCTGTTCATCCACCACCCGGAGTGGATCGACCTGGTGATCCACATCGGCCAGGAGGGCCGTGGTTGTAACGTCTTCTTCACCCTCGGCGGCCAGCGCCTGGACCTGTCTTCGCTGAGTAAGGCCAAGAGCAACATCGCATTCCGGGTGGCGCTACGGGCCGAGACCGCCGAGGACTCGCGGGACGTGATCGGCAGCGACGCGGCGCTGCACCTGCCGTCCCGGGAGAACGGCTATGCGTTGCTCAAGGTCGGGCCGCGTGACCTGGAACAATTCCGGTGCTTCTACGTGTCGGCTCCGTTTGTGTTGCCCAAGAAGGTGGTGCACAGCAACGAGCCGGTCGCCGTCAGCTTCTCCCAGCCGCGGCCGATGACCTGGGAGTACCAGCCGTTGAGCGAAGCCGACAGCGCCGCGCTCGCGGTGGTCGACGAACCGGAGGAGCCGGACGAGTTCCTGTTCCACGCCGACGGTTTCCGGAAGAAGAAACTGGTCGACGTGATCCGCGAGTCGCTGGTATCCCACCCGGCGCGGCCGCCGCACCAGATCTGGCTGCCGCCGCTGGAGGTTAGCGAGCCGGTGGACGCGCTGGTGAACGTATGGCGGGGAAAACCGTGGCACGTCGACTATGGGCAGAACGCGGGCCTGATCTTCCCGGTCGGCATCGTCGACATCCCGGACGAGCACGCGCAGCACGTGCAGACGATCGACGCCGAGATGGACAACATCATGGTGGTCGCGACCGCGCAGCGCGGTAAGTCGACCACGTTGATGACGCTGATGACATCAGCCGCCCTGCTGTATCGGCCGGAACGGGTGACGTTCTTCTGCGTCGGCGCTGCGCTGTATCCGATCGAGGAGCTGCCGCACGTGGCCGCGGTGGTGAGCCTCAGTGACGCCGAAGGGGTTTCGCGTACGGTCGCGACCGTCGAAGGGCTGATCCGGGCGCGTGAGGTGGCGTTCAAGCACTACCAGATCGACATCAGTGAGTTTCGGGAGCGGCGGTTCGGCGGCGGCGGTGGCGGTGGGACCGACCCGGAGGACAAATTCGGTGACGTGTTCTTGGTCGTCGACAACTTCGGTGACCTCTACGAGAAGGACCCCGGCACCGGCGACCGGCTGATCGCCGTCGCCCGCCAGGGCCTGTCCTACGGCGTCCATGTCATCACCAGCGCCACCGCCTGGTTCGTCGGACAGAAGCAGGGCCTGTTGAACGTCTCGAACGCCCGCATCCAGCTGCGGCTGAGCAACCCGGATGAATCGCAGATGGGCAGCAGCCTGGAGCATCGCAAGGCCGCCCGGAACACCCTGGACCGGCCCGGCTTCGGGCTGACCCGGGATGGTTGCGAATTGTTGGTCGGGGTGCCGGAGATCACCGGCCCGGACAGTCAGCGGGCCGGCACCCGACAGATCGGCGCGATCATCAGCGGGGTCGCCGGCACCGGCAAGGTGGAGACGTTGGCCAGGCTGCCCGAGAGCGTGCCGTTGGCGCAGGTGATCGCGGCGCACGCGGAGAGCCCGGACGGCGGGGATGCACTGAACATCCCGTTCGCGATCGGCGAGTCTGCGCTGCAACCGGTGGCGTTGCCGGCGGGGTCGGTGCCCAACATCCTGGTCGTGGGGCGCCAGTTGTGTGGGAAGACCACGACGTTGGCGGCCTTTGGCCAGGCGATCACCCGTCGAATGTCGCCGGAGCAGGCCCAGATCACCATCATCGACCCGAAGACATCGTTGATCGGACGGGTGCGCGGCGAGCATGTGCGTGGCTACGCCTACACCCCCGACGACATCGACCGCGTGGTAGCCGAACTGGCGACGCTGCTTCAGGACCGGCTGCCCCCGCCGGGGCTGAGTCAGGAGGAGCTACTGAGCCGGCAGTCGTGGAAAGGCGCGCACCATTTCGTGCTGATCGACGACGAACAGGAGCTGCGACCGCACGGCGGCATCGGTAAACCGGCGGCGCTGGCGCCGTTGTGGGGATTCGTCGAACGCGGCCGCGACGTGGGCTTGCACGTGATCGCGTCGCGCACCCCGGGGAACTGGGCCGGGACATCGGTGATGAGTCCGTTCCTGCAGAAGATGACGGCCGCCCGGTCGCCGACGCTGTTCATGGATAACGACCCGGGGACCGTCAAAGTCTTCGGCAGGATCGCCGCCCAGCAGCTGCCGCCCGGGCGTGGCCTGCTGGTCACCACGGACGGTGACATCGAAGGCGTCCTGGTGGGTACGCCGGATTGACCGACCGGCCGGGAGAGCCAAAAGCCGGCTTTTTGTCGACAGCCGGTGGTCTCGGCATTTAGAATCAGACGCCGGGTCTCGGCTCGGCGTCGACGGTATGGGGAGGCACGATGTTCCTGATCGGTGTTAACACCCTCGCGGTAAACCTGTCTGCGCTCACCGAGTCGGTGATCAGCGGGGAGATGGCCGCCAGCACGGCCGGTGGGTCGGCGGCCCTGATCGGGACGGTGCCGATGGCGATGGACGCCGATTCCGCGGCGTTCGCGGCCGCCCTCAACTCGGCCGGCGGCGCGTACCTGGGCATGGCCGCCGAGCACGTCGGCCAGCGGATGGCGTTCTCCGGGGCGCAGAGTCTCTCCACGGTCACCTACCTGCTGAACGAGCTGGCCGGCGCTGCTCAAATGGCGCTCTAACAAGGCGCGACATGGCTGATCCCCGGTGGATGGCCCCACCCGAAGTCGTCGCGGCGATCTTCGAGATGGGGCCCGGGCCGGCTTCTGTGCTGGCCAACCAGTTGGTCTGGGTCACCGAGGCGATCAGCCACGAATTGATGATGGGACTCTCGGCGGCCAACGCCGGCGCGACCGCCACCCAGTGGATGGGTGGGGGTGGTATTGCCTCGCTGACCAGCGCGTTCGGCCTCAACGCCGGGCTGCAGACGCTGGTCGGGTGGGTGACGCACAAGATCGCTGTCACCCAGGCCGCGGCGGATGCGTTCACCCTCGCCTTGTCGACGGTGATTCCGTCACTCGTCGCCCAGACCAACCGGGACGAGACCGCGACGCTGCACGCGACCAACTTCATGGGTGTGAACACCCCGGCGATCATCGAGCGGGATACCGAGTACTTCGGTGACTACTGGCCGCAGAACTCCAGTGTCGGCATGACCTACGCCAACGTGCTGGCCGGCCTGATGGCCAACCTGGGCCTGCCGCCGCCGCCGGCACCGATGGGTGCCTCACCGGCCGCGCCGATGCTGGCCGGCACCTCCGCCGCCCAGTCGGCAGCGCGTGCCGCGTCGGGCGGCTTGACCTCGGCGGCCGGTACCGCCGCCGACGGGCCGGCGCAGGCGGCCTCGTCGACCGGAGGCGACGCGGCGTCGATGATCCAGCAGGTGCCACAGCTGTTCTCCACGCTGGCCGAGCAGGCGCTGTCGTTCGCCGGCATGCCGGCGTCGGCGCTGCAGAGCTTCACCAGCGTGCCGCAGATGTTTACCAGCCTGTTCGCGTCGTTAAACCCGACCGGCGGGCTCGGCGCCGAGGGCGCGCTGGCCAACGTGGCCGCGGCGCCGATTCAGGCGACAGCCGGCGTGGCGACCGGCGGCACCGGGGCGGTCGGCGGTGTCGGCAGCTACCCGGCCGCGTCACTGGCCACCTACACCAGGCCGTCCAGCACCTTCTCCCCGGAGCTCGGCGGCCGGCCGGCCGGTCGGGCCGGTGCGCTCAATGCGGCCGAACTGCGTGCCCCGGTGACCACGTCGGCGATGGGCGGCACCCCGATGCCGATGTCCGGGGCCGGCGGAGCCGGGATGCTCGGCCGGGCCGGCGGTGAGGGCGGAGAGCGGGACCAGGGTCCCCGCGCGCGCATCCTGGTCGGCCCGCAGCCGCCGAATCAGGATCCGCCCGAGGGAGAACTCCGCTGATGAACGTGGTGACCAGGTACGCGGCTATGCCGGCCAGGACGCATCTTCGGTCTTCGGCTGACTTCTGCAGAGTGAAGTGACAATTATCAGGCCGCGTCTAGACTCGACGCACAAGCCCCACCAGGGGGGATCGCTAGATATCGAGGAGAGTGGTTGATCATGGCACCTGTCGGGATAACCGTACCCCCGGAGTTGCTGAGAACGACGGCGAACAAGATCGAAAACGATTTGCAACACGCGACCGCAGTGGTAAATGCCTACCTGAGTCACCACGAGAGCGTGGTCAGCGCGGCCACCTTCACCGGGCTGGCTGCAAATGCATCGCTGAACACCGCCGGGCAGCTCCACCACGACCTGGGCCAGACGATCAACGGCTGCAACAGGCTTGCAGATGGCCTTCGCAAGACAGCGGCTCTGATAGAAGCGCACGAGGACGACGGGCGACACGCTTTCGACGCGGTGTTCGGCATGTCCGCCAGCACCTAACAAACAGACAACGCAAACCAACGTAAGGAGTATCCAATGCTTGGCGATCAGATCACGTACGGCTATGCCGAGGTAGCCGACCTGGCCGACAACGTCGGCAACACGGCCGCGCAGCTGCTGGAGATTCACGACGACATCCGCCAGCTGACCCAGGCGCTCGCGGAGTACTTCATGGGTAAGGGTGCCACCGGCTTCTTCGACGCGCAGCACCAGGCGCTGCACGGGTTGGAGGGGTTGATCAACACCGTCAGCCAGCACGGCCAGACCGTCACCACCGTGCACGGTCGTGCGAGGG
>NZ_JBYCLB010000257.1:0-1972 GCF_057473705.1 Mycobacterium sp. TH-M15
GAAGCTGCCCGACATCACCTGCTCACCAGTGTCTTTCGCGATCGGGTCGGCTTCACCGGTGAGTAGGGACTCGTCGACCTCCAGATCGGATTCCTCGACGACGTCGCCGTCGACCACAATCTGGTCACCGGGCCCGAGTTCGATGATGTCGTCGAGCACCACCTCTCCGGGTGGCATTGGCCGGATTCCGGATTGCCTTCGCACCAAAGGTTTCACCTGTCCGACGATGGCGAGTCGGTCCAGCGTCTGCTTGGCCCGGATCTCCTGGACCATGCCGATGACGCTGTTGGCGATAATCAGCAGGCCGAACATCCCGTTGATCAGCGAGCCGGTGGTCAGCACGATGATCAGCAGCACGCCCAAGATGGCGTTGATCCGGGTGAAAACGTTCGCCGCGATGATCTCGCGCACACTGCGCGCGACGCGGGCCGGGAGATCGTTGGTCTTGCCGTCGGCCACCCGCTGGGCAACTTCGGCGTCGCTGAGCCCGGCGGCCGGCGAGGTGGTCACCGCCGCCACCACGGGTCGAGTTCGGCGGTTACCCTCGGCAACACCCGTTCGCCGGGCCTGGGCACCGCAACCGACACATCGGCGCTGTCGGCTGCCGCCAGCAGCCGCTCGACGGGCTCAGCCCACGGGTGTGGTGCCAGCCGGAACGTGCACCAGTGGATCGGCACCAGCAGCCCGGATCCACGGGCGTGAGCGACGTCGACGTGGTTGACGTCCAGGTGGGCCCGGACCGCCTCTTCCGGATTCATGTGGACGTCCGGCCAGGCCGCGTGGTATGCGCCGATGGGCATCAGCGTTACGTCGAACGGGCCGTAGTCCGAGCCGATCTGGCGAAAACTCCTGGTGTAGCCGGTGTCCCCGGCGAAGTACACCCGATGGCCGGGGCCGATGATCGCCCACGATGCCCACAAGGTGAGGTTTCGGGTCAGAAAGCGCCCAGAGAAATGCCGGGCCGGGGTGCAGGCCAGAGTCAGTTCGCCGACGTCGGCGCGTTCGTTCCAGTCAAGTTCGATGACGCGCCGCTCGGGAACGCCCCAGGTGCGCAGATGCGCACCGACACCCAGGGGGACCAGGAACGGGGCCCGCTGCGTGCGGGCCAGTGCGACAACTGTGGCGATGTCGAGATGGTCGTAGTGGTCGTGGCTGATGACGATCGCATCAAGGGCGCCAAGCATGTCCAGTTCCACCGGCGGCGGATGCAGCCGCCCCGGCCCGACGCGGTCGGCCGGGGAACAGCGGTCACCCCACACCGGGTCGGTGAGCACCCGGTAGCCGTCGATCTCGATCAGTGCCGTGGAGTGGCCCAGCCAGCTGACCGCCAGAGGTCGGGTGCTGCCGGTGACGTCCGCTGCACCCAGCGGGATCACCGCGGCGGGTCGGCGTGCCGCGCGTCCGCGGACCAACTCCCACAGCACCAGCCGCAGTTCCTCGCTGCTGAGCTTGCGCGTCGACGCCGGGTCGATGTTGACGAAGACACCCTCCCGGGAATTGGGTGAGCGGTCGGTTACCGAGCGGATCACGGCCGGCCCGGCACCCAGCGCGGCGGGCGCACCGTGCAACGCACGCAGCACCCACCCACCGGCGGCCAGCGTGGCCGTACCCACCGCAAGCTGAGCCAGCCGCAGCCCTGACTGCAGCATGGCGTTAGGCGCCCTGGAACTTCGGCGGTCGTTTCTCGGCGCGGGCAACCTGCGCTTCGATGATGTCCTTGCTAGCCCATGCTCTGTCGAACAGCTCCTTGTGGATCGGCCGCTGATCCTCGTAGGCGCCGTCGTCGTTAAGCACGCGCTTGGCATGCTGCAGTGCCAGCGGTGCCAGGCCGGCGATCTCCTTCGCCCACACTTGCGCATCGACCAGGGTGCCAATCCGGTTGGCCATGCCGGTCTGCAGCGCCTCGTCGGCATTCAGCTTCTCCGCGGACAGCAGCATCGCCCGGGTGCGCCCGTATCCGGCCAGCGCCGAC
>NZ_JBYCLB010000258.1:0-2007 GCF_057473705.1 Mycobacterium sp. TH-M15
GTGACCGTGCTGTGGGTGCTCTACGGATACTCCCTGGCCTTCGGCGACGACATCGGCCGGATTGTGGGTAACCCCATCCGGTACGGGGGACTGCGGGGGCTGATCGATGACGTGCCCCCGGGTGCTCAGACCCCGTTGGCGGGCACGGTGCCACAGATCGTCTTCGTCGCATTCCAGTTGATGTTCGCGGTGATCACCGTTGCGCTGATCTCCGGGGCGGTCGCCGACCGGATGAAATTCGGCAGCTGGCTGCTGTTCGCCGCGCTGTGGGTGAGCTTCGTGTACTTGCCGGTCGCACACGCGATTTTCGCGGTCGACGGCCTGGTCGCGGCACGCGGCGGATGGATCGTCAACAAGCTGCACGCCATCGACTTCGCCGGCGGCACCGCGGTGCACATCAACGCCGGCACCGCCGCGCTGGTGCTGGCCCTGGTGCTCGGCCGGCGGCACGGCTGGCCGGGTACACCGATGCGACCGCACAACCTGCCGCTGGTGATGCTCGGCGCCGGGCTGCTCTGGTTCGGCTGGTACGGCTTCAACGCCGGTTCGGCGCTGGCGGCCGACGGCACCGCCGGTTCGGTTTTCGTCACCACCACGGTGTCGGCGGCGGCCGGCCTGCTCGCGTGGCTGCTCACCGAGCGGTGGCGGGACGGGCACGCCACCTCGCTGGGGGCGGCGTCGGGAATCGTCGCCGGGCTGGTCGGGATCACCCCCGCATGTGCGTCGGTCGACGCGTTCGGCGCATTGCTGATCGGTGCCGTGACCGGTGTGTGCTGCGCGTTGGCGGTCGGCGTCAAGTACCGGTTCGGATTCGACGATTCACTCGACGTGGTTGGGGTGCACCTGGTCGGTGGCTTGGCCGGCACGTTGCTGGTGGGGCTGGTCGCGGCCCCGGGCAGCGCCGCGATCGCCAATGGCACGGGAGTGTCGCCCGGGTTGTTCTACGGCGGCGGAGTCGACCAGTTGGTGCGGCAGACCGTCGGCGCTGTGGCGGTCCTGGGCTATTCGGCGGCGGTGACGCTGATCTTGGCCCTGGTCGTGAAACGCATCCTCGGGCTGCGGGTGGACAGTGAACACGAAACGTCGGGTATCGACGAGGCACAGCACGCGGAGACCGGCTACGCCTTCGCGGTGCTCGGTGCTGCCAGGTCCTCGGAGCGGTATTACCTGCCGGGTGGCCCGGCTGACGTCGATCGGTGCGACTGCCGTCCCGCGTCCACGCCGGCGCCTGGAGCGGTTTCGGTTCCGGCTGAGGAAAGCGTGGTGCTGAATGGCTGACACGGTGGATGCGGACCCGGGGCTCAGCCGGAGGCGTCGTGCAGCAGCACGTATCCGGCCAGTGCGTTCAACAACCCCGTGCAGTGGTCGACGAGATCGTCGGTGTCGTCGTCGAATTCGCCGTCCAGCCAGCGACGAAAGACCTCGAACAGCCCGCCCACACCCACGGTGGCCGCCAGCTGGGTGACGTGAACGGCCGAGTCGGAGATGCTCAGGTGCAGTCGGGCCTGTTGCAGGATGAGTTCGGCCAGCCCGCCCATGATCTCGCTGCGCAGCAGCCGCAGCGTCGGCTCGGTCCCGGACTCGACGAACAGGATGCGGGCCAGCTGGCGGTCGTGTTCGATCAGGTCGACCACAGCGCGGATCGGGTCGTGTACCAGCGCCTCCGGGGTCGAGCTGACCGCCGGTATCGCCGCCACGATGACGTCGCGCAAGGTGGCGCCGACCCGATCGGAGACGGCCCGGAGCAGCGCGTCGCGGTCGGCGAAGTGCCGGTAGAAGTAGCGCGATGTCACCCCGGATTCGGCGCAGACGGCCGTCACCGTCGTCTCCGCCGCACCGCGCGTGCCCAGCAACTCGGTCGCGGTGTCGATCAGCCGATCGCGCCGTCGCGCATCGCGCTGCTGCGCCGTCAGGCCGGCGTACATCCGCGGGGTGCTCACCCGGTTCAGTCTGGCAGCAGCTATCTGACTAGGGGTAAGGTCAGATAGTGATCCGCGAGCGGACGCG
>NZ_JBYCLB010000259.1:0-4455 GCF_057473705.1 Mycobacterium sp. TH-M15
GTCTCCGGTGCGGTCCAGGAAGCCGGTGTTGATGAAGACCACCCGGTCGGCGGCGGCCTTGATGCAGGCATTCAGGTTCACCGTGGTGCGGCGCTCCTCGTCCATGATGCCGACCTTGATAGTGGCCGGCGGCAGGCCGAGCACCTCTTCGACCCGGGCGAACAGCTCCGCGGTGAACGCCACCTCGTCGGGGCCGTGCATCTTCGGCTTGACGATGTAGATCGAGCCGGCGCGGCTGTTGCGCAGAGGACCGTTCGCCCCGTCGTTGTCCGAGCCGGACTTCAGCCCGTGCATCGCGATCAGGCTGGTGAACAGCGCGTCCTGGATGCCCTCGTACACCTCGTGTTCTTCGTTGTCGTCGGTGGTGTACACGATGGCGTCGTTGGTCATCAGGTGGCCGACGTTGCGGACGAGCATCAGGCTGCGGCCCGGCAGGGTGATGGTGCCGCCGTCCGGGGCGGTGAACTCACGGTCGGGGCGCAGCGTCCGGGTGAACGTGGTGTCGCCCTTGTGCACCTGCTCGGCGAGGTCGCCGCGGTTCAGGCCCAGCCAGTTCCGGTAGCCGAGCACCTTGTCGTCGGCGTCGACCGCGGCCACCGAGTCCTCGAAGTCCTGGATCGTGGTGACCGCCGACTCCAGCACCACGTCCTTGATTCCGGCCGCGTCCGTCTTGCCGATCGGCGAGTCCGGGTCGATCAGCACCTCGATGTGCAGGCCGTGGTGGACGAGCAGCACCGACGCCGGCGACCCGGCGTCGCCGGTGTAGCCGACGAACTGAGCGGCCGCGGCCGGCCCGGTCGCCAGCCCGTCGGCCAGCGTGACGACCATTGTGCCGTCGACGACCGCGAAGCTTCTGACCTCGGCCCACGATCCGCTGCCCAGCGGCGTCGCGCCGTCCAGGAACGCGCGGGCGTAGTCGATCACCTTCTTGCCGCGGACCGGGTTGTAGCCGCTGCCCGGCTCGGCGCCGCCGTCCTCGCTGATCACGTCGGTGCCGTACAGCGCGTCATACAGCGACCCCCACCGCGCGTTGGCGGCGTTCAAGGCGAACCGGGCGTTGAGCACCGGGACCACCAGCTGGGGTCCGGCCTGCACGGCGATCTCGTCGTCGACGTTGGCGGTGGTGACGGTGAAATCCGCCGGTTCGGGCCGCAGGTAGCCGATCTCGGTGAGGAAGGCCCGGTAGGCGTCGGGGTCGATCGGCTCGATCACCCGCTGCCGGTGCCACTTGTCGATCTGGGCCTGCAGGTCGTCGCGGTGCGCCAGCAGGTCGCGGTTGCGCCCGGTCAGGTCGGTGATGACCTTGTCCACGCCGGTCCAGAAGCTGTCCGGGTCCAGCCCGGTGCCCGGCAACGCCTCGTCGGTGACGAAGTCGTAGAGCACGCGGGCCACTCGCAGATTGCCTACCGACACCCGGTCCGTCATCAAACCCTCCTGTTCAGCCTGTTCAGCAATGCCCCACCTTACCGGCCGACGTCCACCCGGGACGCAGTCGGCGGTCGTCCGCGGCGCGGGCTCAGACCGGGTGGGTGCCGTCCTGCACCGCGCCGACCAGGTTCTGCACCAGATCCTGCAGGGCCACCATGCCGACCACGGTCCCGTCGGCGTCGGTGGCCAGCGCCAGGTGGCTGTTGCTGCGGCGGAGCCGGGAGAGTGCGGTGGGCAGCGGCAGCGACTCGGGCAGCTGCGGCAACGGGCGCACGGTGGCCAGGTCGACCACCGCCGCCGGGTCGTCGCAGCGCGGCAACACGTCCTTGATGTGCAGATACCCGATGAAGTCGCCGGCCCGTCCGACCACCGGGAACCGGGAGTAGCCGGTCTGGCGCAGCGCGCTCTCCACCGCGGCGACGGCCGGGCCGGTGTCGTCGGCCGCCACCGGGACGCCGCGGATGTCGGCGACCGGCACCACGACGTCGGCCACCGTCCGGGTGCGGATCTGTAGCGCGCGGGTCAGCCGGCCGTACTCGTCGGGGTCCAGCAGACCCTCCGACACCGACTCGGCGATCATCTCGCCGAGCTCCACCGTGGAGACGGTCACGTCGAGTTCGTCCTTGGGCTCCACCCGCAGCATCCGTAGCATCGCCTTGGCGCACCGGTTGTAGCAGGCGATCACCGGGCGGGCGGCGCGTACGTAGACCAGGTACGGCGGGATCAGCAGCATCGCGGTCTTCTCCGGTCCGGCGATGGCGATGTTCTTCGGCACCATCTCGCCGAGCAGCACGTGCAGCGTCACCACGATCGCCAGCGCGACCAGGAATGCCGCGGTGTGCAGCAGCGCGTCCGGGAGGCCGAGCAGCCGGAACGGAGCAACCAGCAGATCGGCGACCGCGGGCTCACCGATCCGGCCCAGCAGCAGCGACGCCACCGTGATGCCGAACTGGGCGCCGGCGAACATCAGCGGCAGCCGCTCGCCGGCCCGGATCACCGCGACCGCCCGGCCGCGGCCCTGCTCGGCGAGGGACTCCAGCCGGTCCCGGCGCGCCGAGATCAGCGAGAACTCCGCGCCGACGAAGAATGCGTTGGCCGCCACCAACAGCAGCGCCAGCAGCACCTCGAGGACGTCCCCCATCACCGGCTCCCGACCGGTCGGTGGCCGTGCCCGACCCGGGTCAGCTCGAGCTGGTCGATGCGGCGGCCGTCCATCCGGACCACCCGAGCGCTCCATCGCGCCGGGCTGCCCAGCGAGCCGTCCGGGTCGAACGCGATCAGCTCGACGGTCTCGCCGGCCGTCGGAATGTGGCCGAGCTGCTGGAGCACCAGCCCGCCGATCGTCTCGTAGCCGCCGTCCGGTGCCCGGTAGCCGGTGGCCGCCGCGACCTCGTCGACGCGCAGCAGGCCGGAGACTCGCCAGCCGCGACCGGACCGCACCACATCCGGGGTCGCGTCGTCGTGTTCGTCGCGGACGTCGCCGACGATCTCCTCGATCAGGTCCTCGAAGGTAACCAGGCCGGCGGTGCCGCCGTACTCGTCGGCGACCAGCGCCGCCTGTCGGTCGTCCGCGCTGATCTGCGCCATCACCGCGTCGCCGTTCAGCGTCGACGGAACCACCGCGACCGGCTGGGCGACGGTGGCCAGCCGGGTCTGGGCGCGGTCGGCGGCCGGCGCCGCGAACACCTGCTTGAGATGGACGATGCCGACGGTGGCGTCCAGGTCGCCGTCGACGATCGGGAACCGGGAGAACCCGGTCTCGGTGGCGACCCGCACCAGGTCGGCCAGCGTGTCGTCGGTCTGCAGCACCACGATCTTCGACCGGGGGGTCATCAGCTCCGCGGCGGTGAGCGCGCCGAACCGCAGCGACCGGTCCACCAGCGTCGCGGTGGCCGGGTCCAGCGCACCGCTGCGCGCCGAACTGCGCACCAGCGACACCAGTTCCTGCGGCGAGCGCGCCGACATCAGCTCCTGTGCGGGCTGGATGCCCAGCCGGCGCAGGATCCGGTTAGCGGCCCCGTTGGTCAGCCGGATGGCGGGTGTGAAAACCAGCGCGAACAGCATCTGCGGGAAGACGACCGCGCGGGCGGTGCCCAGCGGACGGGCCACCGCCAGGTACTTGGGGACCAGCTCGCCGAAGACCATCGACAGTGACGTGACGACGGCCAGCGCCAGGACGAGGATGACCGCGTCGGCGACCCGCTTCGGCACACCGAGCGCGTCCATCGCCGGGTGCGGCAGCCGGGCCACCAGCGGCTCGGTGAGATAGCCGGTGACCAGCGTGGTGATCGAGATGCCCAGCTGGGCGCCGGAGAGCTGAAACGACAGGTCGTGGTGGGCGCGCCGGATGGAGCGGCCCCGCCGGCCGCCGCGGCGGGCGTGGGCCTCGACGGTGCTGCGCTCCAGGGTGGTCAGGGAGAACTCGGCGGCGACGAAGACCGCGGTCCCGAAGGTGAGCGCGACGATGGCGAGCAGGCTCAGCGCGGTGCTGGCGAGGGTGCTCATCTTCGTCGCTCCGTGCGCATCGCTTCGCGTTGGGCGGTCGCGGCGGTGCTCATCGGCATCTCGGTGTCCCGGTCACCAGCCGAGCGGCAACGGGTGCCCCTCGGCGAAGCCCGCCGGTGACTGGATGCCGAGCACCGCCCGCTCGTGCAGCTCGGCGAGGGTGGCCGCGCCCACGTAGGTGCAGGTGCTGCGGAGGCCGGAGGTGATCTGGTCGAGCAGATCCTCGACGCCGCCCCGGTCCGGGTCCAGGCCCATCCGGGAGGTGGAGATCCCCTCCTCGAACAGGGTTTTGCGGGCCCGGTCGAACGCGCTGTCGGTGGCGGTGCGGGCGACCACCGCCCGCTTGGAGGCCATCCCGTAGCTCTCCTTGTACGGCCGGTCGTCGTGGTCGGTCATCAGGTCGCCGGGTGACTCGTAGGTGCCGGCGAACCACGAGCCGACCATCACGTTCGAGGCGCCGGCCGCCAGCGCCAACGCCACGTCGCGCGGATGCCGCACCCCGCCGTCGGCCCAGACGTGCCC
>NZ_JBYCLB010000260.1:0-1792 GCF_057473705.1 Mycobacterium sp. TH-M15
GCCGGTCACCGGCCCGCGGGAGCAGCGCTGCCATCGCAGCGCCCGCCGCAGCTGCGCGGCGCGATCGTCGACCGCAGCCGGTTCGACCGTCAGCCCCGCCGCCTCGAGAACGTCCACGGCCGCCGCCATCCGTGCCGCCACGGTGTCGTCGGCGGACAGGAACTCACCGATCCGGCTGTTGTCGGTGTTCTCGTCGACGGACAGCGCCTCCAGTTGCGTCACGGCGTCTGACAACCGGCGGTAGTGCACTGCCGCGCCGATCGCATTCAACCGGTCGGTGACCGCGTCGATGCCGCTAATCCGGCGCAACAACGCACACACCTGACCGGCGGACCCGCCACGGCGGACGAGCCTCACCGCACCGGTGAGCCCCGGCAAGTCCAGCGTGTCGCAGAGCCGCGACCGCACCCGGCGCGGCACCGGATGCGGGCCGGTGACGAAGCGGTCCGCACAGCGCAAGTCCGCGGGTTCGGCGGCGAGCATCTGGAGCGCCGCCCACAGCGCGTCGTCCAGCCGATCGTCCAGCGCGGCCACCGCGAGCAACCCCGCCATCGGCTGCACCGGCGCGCCAATTCTCCCCGAGATGTCGGCGAGTTCTGCACAACCGGTCAGATCTGACTTGTTCATCACCACCAGCACCGGCTCGGGCAGGCTCGCGACGGCGGCGGTGTCCTCCGGTTTGGCCACCTCGGCGACGACGTAGACGGTGACATCGGCCCTACCGGCCACAGTGACCCCAGTGGCGCCCTGCTGTGGCGTCACCACTACTCCGGCACATTCGAGCGCGCGCCTGACGGTGCGCCGGCCCGTTCCACGGCGCCCGCACACGGCGACCCGCAGCGGCGCCGCGACACGCTCGGCGACCTTCGTCACCCGCGGGTCCTGCATCTCGCCGGCGAATCGTGCCAGCTCGTCGGCGAAAATCTGGCGTCTCTCTCCGCTCACGATGGTGTTCCCCGGGTCCGGCCGCACGGCCGGATCCCATCGAATGCTGCCATCTGTGTCGGCCGGGCGCGAGCCACCCAATATCCTTGACCGGTCGGAGGCAACTTTTGGGTATCAATGGATAACAATGTCGGCCACAGCGTGGGCACTTCGCCGCCGATAGGCCACGATGGACGGATGCATGCCCAAGGCGGAGTGGCCGCACCACCCACTTACGCTCAGCACTCCCACCACTTCAGCTCCCGATCCCGGCACTCGGCGCTGTCTGCCAGCCAGCAGCAGACCTGGCAGCGGCTCTGGCCGCGCCTGGGCATCGAAGCCCGCCGGCCGGCGGGCCAAAATGTCCGGCCGTTGGACACTCGCGGCTGGTTCGGCCGTGACGCCCCAGTGGTGCTGGAGATTGGCAGCGGCGCCGGCACCTCGACGGTGACGATGGCCCGGGCCGAACCAGATATCGATGTGGTCGCCGTGGAGGTGTATCGGCGCGGTTTGGGCCAACTGCTCTGCGCGATCGAGCGCGACCCAGAGCAGCTGGGCAACATCCGGCTGATCCACGGCGAAGCAGCCGACGTGCTGGAGCACCTGATCGCCCCGGCCTCGTTGACCGGGGTGCGGATCTTCTTTCCCGATCCATGGCCGAAGGCACGGCACCACAAACGACGACTGCTCGGGCCGGCGACGCTCGCGCTGATCGCCGACCGGCTGCGACCGAGCGGCGTCCTGCATGTTGCCACCGACCATCGGGGCTACGCCGAGCAGATCGTCGCGGCCGCAGACACCGAGCCCCGATTGTGTCGCGTCGCGGCGGGTCCGGACATACCGGCCCTGCCCATCTCGGTCGCCCGTC
>NZ_JBYCLB010000261.1:0-2443 GCF_057473705.1 Mycobacterium sp. TH-M15
CGGCGTGCTTGGTGATCGCCCAGAACGGCCGGTACGGCGGGTGGTCCACCAGCGACACCGGCGCCCGGGCGCGCAGGTGGGTCAGCGCCGCGTGCAGCCGCGGCTCGTCGGTGAAGGCGGTCGGGTCGGTGAACACCGCTGCGGCGGCGTCGACGATGGGCGCGTTCATGGTCACTCCTGGCGGCGGGGGTGCCCTCCAGTGTGGGCGATCCCGGGTGATCGCGGTGGCGCTTTGCCGCGACCGGCTCCGGCGCGCACGGTCGCGGCCCGTAGGCTCGAAGCCCATGTCCACCGGATCCGCGCATCGGTGTGTGGCTGCGCTGCTGGCGATCGCGGCGGTGGTCGCCGGCTGTGCCCGCACCGGGAGTACCACGGCCCCGGCGTCGGTCAACGCGCCATCGGCCGAGGTGGTGTTGGATGCCGGGGTGGTGCGCACCGTCGACGGGCTGCTGCGCGGCGTGATCCACCCGGATCACCGGCTGTTCCAAGGGATTCGCTACGCCGCCGCACCGGTCGGACCACTGCGCTGGCAGCCTCCGCAGCCCGCCGGATCGTGGTCGGGCGTGCGCGACGCCGACAAGCCGGGCCCGTGGTGCGTCCAGCCGGAGGCCGGCGGGGCGACCGGCGAGGACTGCCTGATGCTGAACGTGTGGACACCGACCGGCAGTGCGTCTCGGGCGCTGCCGGTGCTGGTCTGGATCCACGGTGGCAGCTTCCTGAAGGGCAGCGGGGACGTCTACGACGCGCGGCGACTGACCGTGCGCGGCAACATCATCGTCGTCACCGTCAACTACCGGCTGGGGGCGCTCGGCTTCCTGGCCGATCCCACGTTGGGCGAGCCCGGAAACTACGGGCTGGCCGACCAGCAGGCGGCGCTGCGCTGGGTTCGGGACAACATCGCCGGCTTCGGGGGCGACCCGATGAAGGTGACCATCGCCGGCGAGTCGGCGGGGGGGATGTCGGTCTGCGACCACCTGGTGGCGCCGGAGTCGGCCGGGCTGTTCCGGGCGGCGATCATCCAGAGCGGCCCGTGCGCCGCGCTGGCCGACGTGCCGGCCGCCCGGCGGATCAGCCGTGACTACGCCGCCGCGGTGGGCTGCGTCGATGAAGCGATCGCCGCGGCGTGCCTGCGCGGGCTGCCGGCCGAGCGGTTCGTCGCGCCGCTCTGGTACGCGCGCTTCGGCACCGATCAGCTCAGCGGCCCGGTCGTCGGCACCCACACGCTGCCGGCCGATCCGGTGCGGACGATCGTCGCGGGCGGTGCGGCCCGGGTGCCGGTGCTGGTCGGGACCACTCGCGACGAGTTCACCATGTTCGTCGCGCTGCGCTACCTGGTGATGGGTCGGGAATTCAGCGCCGCGGAGTACCCCGAGGTGCTGTCCGAGACGTTCGGCGCCGCGGACGGACCAGCGGTGGCCGAGCACTACCCGCCGGCCCGGTACGCCGGGAACGCCTCGCTGGCGCTGGCCACCGCCGTCACCGACGACGTCTTCTCCTGCCTCGCCGACCGGCTGGCCGACGGGTTCGCCAAGGGGTCGCCGGCGGTCTACGGCTACGAATTCGACGACCCGCGGGCGCCGGCCCCGCCGATGTACCAGCAGGTGCCGTTTGCGCTCGGCGCCAGCCACTCACTGGATCTGCGCTACCTGTTCGACGTCGCCGGTGACCTGCCGCCGCTGGACGCCGAGCAGCGTCGGCTGGCCGACCAGATGGTCGGGTACTGGAGCCGGTTCGTCGCCACCGGCGCGCCGGCCGTGGCAGACCAACCCGCCTGGCCGGCCGGCCCGGATTCGTGGATGTCGCTGCGCGCCGACGGAAGCCGGGCGGTGACCGACTTCGCGGCCGTGCACCAGTGCCCGTTCTGGGCCGGCGTCCGCGGCGACCGGTGAGTGCGGCGGCGTCAGCCGGCCAGGGTCACCCAGGTGGTGATCTCGGCGTGCACCACCTCGACACCGTGCCGGTCGGTGACGCTGACCGGGACGACGACCTCGGCCCCTTCGGTGATGCCCGCGAAGTCCGGCGGGTCCAGCTGGGCGGTCGCGCGCAGCGACGTGGTCGCCTTCTGGAGGTACTGCACGGTCATCGCCTTCGGGATCCACCGGTGACTGGGCGGCACGGTGGCCTCCATCAGCATGCCCATCGCGATCTCGGCGGCGTTGCACGACGCGATCGCGTGCACGGTGTGCAGGTGGTTGTAGACGAACGGCCACTTCGGCACCAGAACCTCGGCCAGGCCCGGTTCCATCCGCACCACGTGCGGCAGGACCGAGGCGAAATACGGGACCCGGGCCATCGCCACCGCCGAGAACAGCCGGCTGCCGCCGGGCATCCCGGCGAGCCGTCGCCACGCCTGGTATGTCTTGGTTGAACCGGCCACGCCTTCACCTTACTCAAGGGTAATAAGTAGTGCGCAATCGACGGACACGCGGGATCTTTGACCTGT
>NZ_JBYCLB010000262.1:0-4042 GCF_057473705.1 Mycobacterium sp. TH-M15
CGCGCCCGCGGTGCTGGCGCGGATGCCGGTGGTGACCGGGCTGGACCTGTCGGCCTACCCGGACAGCCCGCTGCAGGTGACCGACGTCCGGGAGAACCCGTCCACCTGCTGGTGGTGGGAGCGCTCCGGCGGCGAGGGCCGCGCCCGGATCCGGGTGGTGTCCGGTCCCACCATCCCGGTGCGCAAAGCCGAGATGGACAAGGTGGTGACGCTGGTCAAGCCGCACAACGACGACGACGAGGCGGATCGGGTCTACTTCGGTCCGGGCTATGCGAACTTCGTCGCGGTGACCGGCAACGATCCCGGAGCCACCACGCTGGAGTCGCTCCGGTGGCTGTCCTCCTCCGGGGTGCGGTTCGGGGTGGCCGGTGACGACGAGCGCAAGGCGCTGGGCCTACTCGAGGAGCCGTCACCGGCGCCGGCGGTGGCGCTGCGGCTGCTGGCGCCCGGCCCGACACTGTCCCGAAAGGATGCCATGGTGCGCCACGACACCCTGGAGACCGACATGAACCCGGCGGAGTTGGTGATGCCGAAGTGAAGCGTGGATTCGCCCGGCCGACGCCGGAGAGAGCACCGGCGGTCAAGCCGGAGAACATCGTGCTGCCGACGCCGCTGAGCGTCCCGCCGCCGGAGGGCAAGCCGTGGTGGCTGGTGGTGGTCGGCGTCCTGGTGGTCGGCCTGTTGGTCGGCATGGTCGCGATGACGGTGGCCAGCGGATCGCGGATGTTCCTCGGCGCCGGCTCGATCTTCCCGATCTTCATGATCGGCGGGGTCGCGATGATGATGTTCGGCGGCCGGTTCGGCGGCGGCAACCAGCAGCTG
The DNA here is from genome assembly GCF_057473705.1 of Mycobacterium sp. TH-M15. NCBI lineage: Bacteria > Bacillati > Actinomycetota > Actinomycetes > Mycobacteriales > Mycobacteriaceae > Mycobacterium > Mycobacterium sp. TH-M15. The sequence continues at coordinate 823 of NZ_JBYCLB010000262.1, forward strand.
AGCCGGCCGAAGCTGGACGCGATGCGGGCCCAGTTCATGCTGATGCTGGACCGGCTGCGGGAGTCGGCCGCCGAGTCCGCGGACAGCATGGACGCCAACTACCGGTGGTACCACCCGGCGCCGGTGACGCTGGCCGCCGCGGTGGGGTCGGCCCGGATGTGGGAGCGCAAGCCGGACGGTAAGGACCTCAACTTCGGCCTGGCGCGGATCGGGGTCGGCATGACCCGGCCCGAGGTGACCTGGGGCGAGCCGCAGAACATGCCGACCGACATCGAACTCGAGCCGGTCACCGGCAAGGCGTTGCAGGAGTTCGGCCGCTATCAAAGCGTCGTCTACAACCTGCCCAAGATGGCGTCGCTGCTGGTCGAGCCGTGGTACTCGCTGGTCGGCGAGCGAGAGCGGGTGCTGGGGTTGATGCGGGCGCTCATCTGCCAGCTGGCGTTCTCGCACGGGCCGGATCATCTGCGCATGGTGGTGGTCAGCTCCGATGTGGCGCAATGGGATTGGGTGAAATGGCTGCCGCATTTCGGTGACCCGCGCCGCCAGGATGCCGCCGGGAACGCGCGGATGGTGTACAGCTCGGTGCGCGACTTCGCCGGTGAGCACGGTGACCTGTTCTCCGGGCGCGGATCGTTCATGCCGCGGCACGCCAGCTCGTCGGCCGAGATGCCGACGCCGCACCACCTGATCATCGCCGACGCGATCGACCCGCAGTGGGAGTACGTCAACACCACCGAGGGCGTCGACGGGGTGACCTTCGTCGACCTGACCGGAACCCCGGAGTGGACCGGCGTGCCGCAGCGGGTGCTCCGGCTCGACGACAAGGGCATTATCAGCGCGCTGCCCCGCGATCGGGACACCTGGATGGTGATCGACGACAACGAGTGGTTCTTCGCGCTGGCCGACCAGCTGTCGGTCGCCGACGCCGAGCGGTTCGCCCAGCGGATGGCGCACTGGCGGCTGGCCGAGGCATACGAGGAGATCGGCCAGCGGGTCACCCAGCACATCGGCGCCCGCGACATCATGGCCTACTACGGCATCGAAGACGCCGGCCGGATCGACTTCAACGAACTGTGGTCGGCCCCGGAGGCGGGCCGCCGGGGCCGGCTGCGCATCCCGTTCGGGAACCGCTCGGACAACGGTGAGCTGCTGTTCCTGGACATGAAATCGCTCGACGAGGGCGGTGACGGCCCGCACGGCGTCATGTCCGGAACCACCGGCTCGGGTAAGTCGACGCTGGTGCGCACGGTGATCGAGTCGCTGATGCTGCGTCACCCGCCGGACGAGCTGCAGTTCGTGCTGGCCGACCTCAAGGGCGGGTCGGCGGTCAAGCCGTTCGCCGGGGTGCCGCACGTCTCCCGGATCATCACCGACCTGGAAGACGACCAGGCGCTGATGGAGCGCTTCCTGGAGGCGATGTGGGGGGAATTCGCCCGGCGCAAGACGATGTGCGACAGCGCCGGGGTCGACGGCGCCAAGGAGTACAACGAGGTGCGGTCCCGGATGATGGCCCGCGGCCAGGACCTGCCCCCGCTGCCGATGCTGGTCGTGGTGATCGACGAGTTCTACGAGTGGTTCCGGATCATGCCGACGGCGGTGGAGGTGCTCGACTCGATCGGCCGGCAGGGCCGCGCCTACTGGGTGCATCTGATGATGGCGTCGCAGACCATCGAGAGCCGCGCCGAGAAGCTGATGGAGAACATGGGCTACCGGCTGGTGCTGAAAGCGCAGACCGCCGGCGCCGCGCAGGCTGCCGGCGTGCCGAACGCGGTGAACCTGCCGGCCAAGGCCGGCCTGGGGTACTTCCGCAAGAGCGGTGAGGAGGTGATCCGGTTCCAGGCGGAGTTCCTCTGGCGCGACTACCACCGCGGTGGGCAGCTGGACGACGAGGTGCTGCCGATGGCGCACGCGGTCGACTACATCCGCCCGCAGCTGTTCACCACCGCGTTCACCCCGCTGGCGGTGTCGGTCAGCGGCGCCGAGGAGATCGAGGCGGCCGAGGAGCCGGCGGCGATCACCGCCGAGCCGGCCACCGTCGCCGAGCCCGAGGAGCGGGAAGAGGACGCGATCCGGATACCGAAGGTCGGCACGGTGATCATCGACCAGCTGCGCCGGATCGACTTCGAGCCGTACCGGCTCTGGCAGCCGCCGCTGGACGTGCCGGTGCCGGTCGACGCGCTGGTCGACAGATACCTGGGCCACCCGTGGCAGCAGGACTACGGCACCCGTGAGGACCTGGTCTTCCCGATCGGGGTCATCGACCGGCCGTTCAAGCACGACCAGCCGCCGTGGACGGTGGACACCTCCGGGGCGGGCGCCAACGTGCTGATTCTGGGCGCCGGCGGCGCGGGCAAGACCACCGCGCTGCAGACCCTGATCTGCTCGGCGGCGCTGACCCACACCCCCGAGCAGGTCCAGTTCTACTGTTTGGCCTACAGCGGCACCGCGCTGACCACGGTGGCGCGGCTGCCGCACGTCGGCGGGGTCTGCGGGCCGACCGACCCGGACGGGGTCCGCCGCACGGTGGCCGAGCTGCTGGCGCTGATGAGGGAGCGCAAACGCAGCTTCCTCGAGCACGACGTGGCGTCGATGGGCGTCTTCCGGCAGCGCAAGTTCGGTGACGCACCCGGTTCGGTGCCCAACGATGGCTTCAGCGACGTCTACCTGGTGGTGGACAACTACCGGGCGCTCTCCGAGGACAACGAGGTGCTCGTCGAGCAGGTCAACCAGATCATCAACCAGGGCCCGTCGTTCGGGGTGCATGTGGTGGTCACCGCCGACCGGGAGTCCGAGCTGCGCCCGCCGGTGCGCAGCGGCTTCGGCTCCCGGGTGGAGCTGCGGCTGGCGGCGGTGGAGGATGCCAAGCTGGTGCGATCCCGGTTCGCCAAGGATGTCCCGGTCAAGCCGGGCCGGGGCATGGTGGCGGTGAACTACGTGCGGCTGGACAGCGACCCGCAGGCGGGGCTGCACACGCTGATCGGCCGGCCGGCGATGGGCAGCACCGGTGAGAAGACCTTCGAGTCGGACAGCGTGGCCGCGGCGGTCTCTCAGGTCGCGGTGGGCCGGGTCCGCCCGGTGCGGCGGCTGCCGGCCCGGTTCGGGCTGGACGAGGTCCGGGCGGTGGCGGCCGCGGATCAGCGCGACGGGGTGGGGGCCGGCGGCATCGCCTGGGCGATATCCGAGCTGGACCTGCAGTCGGTGTATCTCAACTTCGCCGAGA
>NZ_JBYCLB010000263.1:0-5812 GCF_057473705.1 Mycobacterium sp. TH-M15
CAGATCGGGATGCCGGTTCGGGCAACCTATCTAGACTTCCCGGCTAACGACGTCGGGCCCGCCTGGACGCTGTACGCCTGGGAGCCGGACGCATGAGCGCGCCGACCATCGAGGTGGGCACGAAGCGTCCCGAGCTGAAGCTGTACGGCGACCCGACGTTCATCGTCTCCACGGCGATCGCCACCCGCGACTACCAAGACGTGCACCATGACCGGGACAAGGCGCAGGCCAAGGGTTCCAAGGACATCTTCGTCAACATCCTCACCGACACCGGCCTGGTGCAGCGCTACCTCACCGACTGGGCCGGCCCGAAAGCGGTTATCCGCTCGATCGGGCTGCGGTTGGGGGTGCCCTGGTACGCCTACGACACCGTGACGTTCGCCGGAGAGGTGACCGCCGTCGACGGGCCGCTGGTCACGGTGAAGATCGTCGGCAGCAACAGCCTGGGCGATCACGTGATCGCCACCGCCACCTTCACCGACGGCGATGCCGGATGACCGGCACGCTCTCCGGGAAGGCGGCGATCGCCGGGATCGGCGCCACCGACTTCTCCAAGGAATCCGGCCGCAGCGAGCTGCGGCTGGCCGCCGAGGCGGTGCTGGACGCCCTCGACGACGCCGGCCTGGCGCCGTCGGACGTGGACGGCCTGGTCACCTTCACCATGGACTCCAACCTGGAGACCGCCGTGGCCCGCTCCACCGGGATCGGCGAGCTGAGCTTCTTCAGCCAGATCGGCTACGGCGGTGGGGCGGCCGCGGCGACCGTGCAGCAGGCGGCGCTGGCGGTGGCGGCCGGCGTGGCCGACGTGGTGGTGGCCTACCGGGCCTTCAATGAGCGCTCGGAGTTCCGGTTCGGCCAGGTGATGACCGGTCTGACGGTAAACGCCGATTCCCGCGGGGTGGAGTACAGCTGGTCCTATCCGCACGGCCTGTCCACGCCGGCGGCGTCGGTGGCGATGGTCGCGAAACGGTACATGCACGAATACGGAGCCACCAGCGCCGATTTCGGCACGGTGGCGGTGGCCGACCGCAAGCATGCGGCGGTCAACCCCAAGGCGCACTTCTACGGCAAGCCGATCACCATCGAGGATCACCAGAGTTCGCGGTGGATCGCCGAGCCGCTGCGGCTGCTGGACTGCTGCCAGGAGACCGACGGCGGGGTGGCGATCGTGGTCACCACCCCGGAACGGGCCCGCGACCTCAAGCACCGGCCGGCGATCATCGAGGCGGCGGCCCAGGGCTCCGGCGTCGACCAGTTCACCATGTACTCCTACTACCGCGACGCGCTGGGCCTGCCGGAGATGGGCCTGGTCGGCCGGCAGCTGTGGGCGCAGTCCGGGCTGAAGCCGGCTGACATCCAGACCGCGGTGCTCTACGACCACTTCACCCCGTACACGCTGATCCAGTTGGAGGAGCTGGGATTCTGCGGCAGGGGCGAGGCGAAGGACTTCATCGCCGACGGCGCCATCGAGTTGGGTGGCCGGCTGCCGATCAACACCCACGGCGGCCAACTCGGCGAGGCCTACATCCACGGGATGAACGGCATCGCCGAGGGGGTGCGCCAGCTGCGCGGCACCTCGGTCAACCAGGTGAACGGCGTCGAGCACGTGCTGGTCACCGCCGGTACCGGGGTGCCCACGTCGGGGTTGATCCTGGGCTGACTGTCCTGCCGAACGTGCGCCTACGCGCACGCTCGGGGAGGGGTCAGGCCGAGGCCAGTTCGACGTCGCCGAGCACCGCAGCGTCGTCGCGCGACGGTGCGGTCACCACGCCCACCACCCGGGCACCGTCGCGCCAGATGCTGGCCTGCAACGTCTCGCCGGGGAAGACCACCCCGGCGAACCGGGCGCCGAACGAACGCACCGCCCCGGCGTCGCCGTCCAGTGCGGTGTCGACGATCGCCTTGCAGGTCATCCCGTAGGTGCACAGCCCGTGCAGGATCGGCCGGTCGAAGCCGGCGGCGGCGGCGAACGCCGGGTCGGAGTGCAGCGGGTTGCGGTCGCCGCAGAGCCGGTACAGCAGCGCCTGCTGCGGGGACACCGGGATGTCCACGGTGAAATCCGGCGCCCGGTCCGGCATCTCGGACGAGCTGGACGGCCCACGCTCGCCGCCGAAGCCGCCCTCGCCGCGGGCGAAGATGGACCGGCGCTGCGTCCACAGCGGGATCCCGTCCAACCCGGTCACGCTGGTCTCCAGCACCACCACGGCGGCCTTGCCCTTGTCCCAGACCTCGACGATCCTGCTCACCGCGCGCGCGGAACCGGACGCCGGCAGCGGCGCCGGCACGCTGACCTGCTCGGAGGCGTGCAGGATCTTGGCTAGGTCGATCTCGATTCCCGGCCAGCTCACCTTGGGCGGCTCGACGTCGTTGAACGAGGCGGCCACGCAGCCGAACGTCGGCAGCACCTGCGGGGTGCCGTCGACGACGTAGGACAGCTCGCGCGGGTCCATCGGGTCCGACCCGGCGCCCAGCGCCAGGTTATAGAGCTGCACATTGGTTGCAGACCAGGAGAATTCGACCGCGCCGAACTCCGCACCCAGGGCGGCGTCGAGGTTGATCGGCATGTGTCAGGCCTTTCCTGCGATGTCGAGCGCGGCCAGGTAGCCGAACGTCATCGCCGGCCCGATGGTGCCGCCCGGGCCCGGGTAGGTGTGTCCCATCACCGGCGCGCTGACGTTGCCGGCGGCGTACAGGCCGTCGATCACGCTGCCGTCGTCGCGCAGCGCCCGGCCGTGCACGTCGGTGCGGATGCCGCCCTTGGTGCCCAGGTCGCCGGGGACCATCTTCGCGGCGTAGAACGGCGCCCGGCCTATCGCGCCGAGGTTCGGGTTCGGCTTGTTGGTCGGGTCGCCGTAGTAGCGGTCGTAGGCGCTCTCCCCGCGGTGGAAGTCCTCGTCGACGCCGGTGCGGGCGAACTCGTTGAACCGCTGCACGGTCGCGGTGAACACCTCGGCGGGCAGCCCGGTCTTCTCGGCCAGCTCGGTCAGGGTGTCGGCGGTGACGATCACCCCGGACTCCAGCCACTTGCGCGGCAACCGCTGACCGGGGTTCAGCCCGGCGAAGATGTAGTTGTCCCGGTAGCGCTGGTCGAACACCAGCCAGGCCGGGATGTTCTCGCCCGGTCCGGGCCCCTGACCGTGCTGGCCGCCGTACATGTGATGCACGGCCTCGACGTAGGGCATCGACTCGTTCATGAAGCGCTGGCCGGCCATGTTGACGATGATCGACCCCGGCGAGTTGCGCTCCGAGAGCGCGAACCACGGCGCACCCAGCAGCGGCACCGTCGGGCCCCACCAGGCGTCCTCCATGATGTCCAGCGTGGCGCCGAGCTTCTCGGCGGCCAGGATGCCGTCGCCGGTGTTGGCGGCGGCGCCGACGGTCCACTCCGCGGTGATCGGCGCGCGTTGGTACTTCACCCGCATCTGCTCGTTCTTCTCGAATCCGCCGCAGGCCAGGATCACCCCGCGTCGGGCCCAGATCAGCTGCGGCTCAGCGGTCTCCGCGCCGTCGGCCGGCCGCACGTATACACCGCGCACCGCCTCGCCCTCGGTGTAGAGATCGGTCAGCGCGGTGTTCAACCGCACCGTAACGCCGGCGTTGCGCAGTGCGATCCGCAACGGTGCGATCAGCGCTCGGCCCATGCCGACCAGGTTCTTGCCGGTCGCCTTGGCCCACATGGTCCGGGCGCCGATCCGCAGGCTGCGCAGCACCCCGCGCGGATGCCGCTTGAGCTGATTGAGCCGGACGTAGTCCTGCTGCATCACCACGACGTTCAACGGGATCTTGCCGTAGGCCGGCTCCAGACCGGCCATGTCCGCGCCGAGTTTCTTGGCGTTGAACGGCTTCGGCTCGATCGACCGCCCGGAGGCTTTGCCGCCCGGCTGCTCCGGGTAGTAGTCGGAGTAGCCCGGTACCCAGCACATCTTCAGCGGCGAGTTCTTCAGCACGAACGACAGCATCTCCGGGCCGCGCCGTAGGTAGGTGTCGATCTTCTCGGCCGGCACCACGTCGCCGACGATCGTGTGCAGATAGGTGCGGGCGGCATCCAGGGTGTCGGTCACCCCGGCCCGGGCCAGTACCTCGTTGTTCGGGATCCACACCCCGCCGCCGGAACGGGCGGTCGATCCGCCGTAGTGGGCGGCCTTCTCGACGACGATGGTTGACAGCCCCTGGCGGGCGGCGGTGAGGGCGGCAACCATGCCCGCGCCACCGCTGCCGACCACGACGACGTCGTACTCCTGTCCGGTCATGTAGAACACGTTATAAAATTGCTCGGCCCCGGCGCTACCTGGCCGGTCCGGCCGGCCCGCCGCACCGACCGGTGCGATACCCGGTAGCCGGTGCTCCCGCGGCTGCTGCGGCGGTGCTGCGCCGGTTGTGCCGAACCCCTGTCCGGCGATGTAGAACACGTTATAGAATTTCCCGGTACGGTCGACGTTGACGCCCCGGCGCAATTCATCCGACTCTAGGAGTTTTCCGACATGCTCTCGGCCCCGATACGCGACAAGCTCGCCGGCGACCTCGCGCAGGCCGAACGGAGTCAGGTGCCGATCTCGCCGCTGACCGATGCCCACCAGGACATCGACGTGGTGGACGCCTACGAGATCCAGCTGATCAACATTCGCCAGCGGGTCGCCGAGGGCGGCCGGGTGGTGGGCCACAAGGTCGGGCTGTCGTCGGCGGCGATGCAGCAGATGATGGGCGTCGACGAGCCGGATTACGGGCATCTGCTCGACGAGATGCAGGTCTTCGAGGACGTCCCGGTCCCCACCGGCAACTACCTGTATCCGCGGGTCGAGGTGGAGGTCGGTTTCATCCTGGCCCGCGACCTGCCCGGCGCCGGGTGCACCGAAGCCGACGTGCTGGCCGCCACCGAGGCGGTGGTGCCGGCGATCGAGCTGATCGACACCCGGATCGTCGACTGGCAGATCAAGCTCTGCGACACCATCGCCGACAACGCCTCGTCGGCCGGGTTCGTGCTCGGCAAGGCCCGGGTCGCGCCGGCCGACATCGACCCGAAGCGGATCAACGCCACCCTGACCCGCAACGGCGAGGTGATCGCCGAGGGCTGCAGCGACGCCGTGTTGGGCAACCCGGTGACCGGGGTGGCCTGGCTGGCCCGCAAGGTGGAGAGCTTCGGGGTGCGGCTCAAGGCCGGGGATATCGTGCTGCCCGGATCCTGCACCCGCGCCATCGACGCACGGCCGGGGGACGAATTCGTCGCCGAGTTCGACGGCCTCGGCTCCGTGCGGTTGTCGTTCGAGTAAAGGAGTTCGCGGATGCCGAACAAGGCGAGTGTCGCCATCGTCGGGTCGGGCAACATCAGCACCGACCTGCTGTACAAGCTGCTGCGCTCGGAGTGGCTGGAGCCGCGCTGGATGATCGGCATCGATCCGGACAGCGAGGGCCTGGCCCGGGCCCGCAAGCTCGGGCTGGAGACCAGCCACCAGGGAGCGGACTGGCTGCTGGCCCAGGACGAGAAGCCGGACCTGCTCTTCGAGGCCACCAGCGCCTACGTGCACAAGGCCTACGCGCCGAAGTACCAGGCGGCCGGCATCCGGGCCATCGACCTGACCCCGGCCGCCGTCGGCCCCGCGGTGATCCCGCCGGCCAACCTGCACGACCACCTGGATGCGCCCAACGTCAACATGATCACCTGCGGCGGCCAGGCCACCATCCCGATCGTCTACGCGGTGACCCGCGCGGTCGAAGAGGCGGCCGGCGAGGTGCCCTACGCCGAGATCGTCGCGTCGGTGGCATCGACGTCGGCCGGCCCGGGCACCCGGGCCAACATCGACGAGTTCACCAAGAC
>NZ_JBYCLB010000264.1:0-2262 GCF_057473705.1 Mycobacterium sp. TH-M15
TCCAGCGGCTGTGGGCCTCGGCCGGGCCGGCGCCCGGCGCGGTGGCCGGGCTGCGCAAACTGGGCACCGGGGATGCCGAACTGCGCGCCGAACTGGCCGAGCTCGGCGGCACCGACCCGCGGCTGCTGGCCGACCAGGAGTTCCTCACCCTGCTGTTGACCCCGGTGCGCGCCGACTACCTGGCGTTCAACCGCTATGTGTGCGCGCCGGACGTGACGATCGGCGCCGACATCCACGTGCTCGGCGGCCGCGACGATCAGCGGATCGACGCCGAGCTGCTGGAGCGCTGGGCCGGGCACACCACCGGTGAGTGCACGCTGTCGCTCTACGACGGCGGGCACTTCTACCACTACGAGCACATCGAGACCCTGGCCGGCCGGATCATCGCCGATGCCTGACCGGCGTCTTGTCGACCCGGTGGTGATCGTCGGGCTGGGGATTGAGGCGCCCGGCGGCATCGACACCGCCGAGGCGTACTGGTCACTGCTGGCCGACGGCCGCGAAGCTCTGGGCCCCATCCCCACCGACCGGGACTGGGCGGTGGGTGAGCTGATCGACGGTTCCACCCGCAACGGTTTCAAACCGATCTGCGAGGCCGGCGGATTCCTGTCCGGCGCCGCCGAATTCGACGCCGGCTTCTTCGGGATCGCCCCCCGGGAGGCGGTCGCGATGGACCCGCAGCAGCGGGTGGCGCTGCGGGTGGCCTGGCGCGCCCTGGAAGACGCCGGGATCAACCCCGACGACCTGTCCGGCCACCACGTCGGGGTCTACCTGGGCGCCTCGGTCACCGGCTACGGCCCGGACATGGCGCAGTTCTCCGCGCACAGCGGACACCTGCTGCCGGGCACCGCGCTGTCGGTGATCTCCGGGCGGATCGCCTACACCCTCGGGCTGGCCGGCCCCGCGCTCACCGTCGACACCTCCTGCTCCTCGGCGCTCTCCGCGCTGCACCTGGCCGTGCAGGCGATCCGGGTCGGGGACGCCGATATGGCGATCGCCGGCGGGGTGTGCGTGATGGGCTCACCCGGCTTCTTCGTCGAGTTCTCCAAACAGCACGCGCTCTCCGACGACGGGCGCTGCCGCCCCTACAGCGCCGCCGCCACCGGAACCGTCTGGGCCGAGGGGGCGGGAATCTTTGTGCTGCAACGTAAATCGGACGCGCAACGCGACCACCGGCACATCTACGGCGAAGTGTTGGCCAGCGGGCTCAACCAGGACGGCCACACCGCCGGCCTGCTCACCCCCAGCGAATCCGCCCAGCAGCGGCTGTACCGGCGCACCCTGGCCGACGCCGGCCTGCGCCCCGGGCAGGTCGGGATGATCGAAGGGCACGGCACCGGCACCCGGGTCGGCGACCCGATCGAGCTGCGCTCGCTGATCGGCGTCTACGGCACCGCCCCGGGAACCGGGCCGCGGCTGGGGTCGGTGAAATCCAACATCGGCCACAGCCAGGCCGCCGCCGGCGCGTTGGGCCTGGCCAAGGTGCTGCTGGCCGGCGAGCACGAAACCATCCCGGCCACCTTGCATCTGGGCGCCGGCGCGCGCGACGACGTCGACTGGGCCGGGCAGGGCCTCACCCTGGCCGAGGCCCCCACCGACTGGCCGGCGCGCGACGGCCGCCGGATCGGCGCGGTGTCGGCGTTCGGCATGAGCGGCACCAACGCCCACCTGATCGTCGCGATGGACACCGCATGCTGAGCGCCCACCAGCCCGCGCTGCCCGACGGCCGCATCCCGGTGCTGATCTCGGCGCACGCCGCCGACCTGGTGGCGGCCGAGGCCGCCGGGCTGCTGGCCTACCTGCGATCGGATGGCGGACAGGTCGGCGTCGCGGCGGTCGCGCACACGCTGCGAGCCACCCGGGGAATCCGCCGGCACCGCGCGGTGGTCCGCGCCCGCGACACCGCCGAACTGATCGCCGGGCTGGGCGCGGTCTACCACGGCGCCGAACATCCGCTGGTGGCGCGCTCGGATCGCGCCGAACCGGCCCGCACCGCGTTCGTCTTCCCCGGACAGGGCACTCAGTGGCCGGGGATGGGCGCCGAACTGCTCGACACCGCCGCCTACCGCGCCGAGGTGCACCGCTGCGACGAGGCGTTCCGCCGCGCCGGGTGCGCCGCACCGCTGGACTACCTGCGCGGCGCCGGGCAGGCCGACCCGGTGCAGCTGCAAGCCGCCCAGTTCAGCCACGCCGCCGCGCTGGCCGCCACCTGGCGGCAGTTCGGGGTGCTGCCCGACATCACCGTCGGCCACAGCCTCGGCG
>NZ_JBYCLB010000265.1:0-10851 GCF_057473705.1 Mycobacterium sp. TH-M15
GGCAGTTCGTCACCGGCTCGCACCTACGGCTGGCACCGCGCCGAGGTCTTCACCGCGGTCGCCAACGCCGTGCTGTTGATCGCCGTGGCGACCTTCATCTTGACCGAGGCGATCCGCCGGCTCGATGACGCGCCGGCCGTCCCGGGCGTACCGATGATCGCGGTCGCGCTGATCGGGCTGGCGGTGAACATCGGGGTGGCGCTGCTGCTGCGGTCGCATTCGGCGCACAGCCTGGCGGTCAAGGGCGCCTACCTGGAGGTGGTGGCCGACACCGTCGGCAGCCTCGGCGTGCTGATCGCCGGGGTGGTCACCGTCACCACCGGCTGGCCGTACGCCGACGTGGTGGTCGCGGTATTCGTCGCGATCTGGGTGCTGCCGCGGGCCTTCTCGCTGGCCGGCGCCGCGTTGCGGATCCTCTCGGAGGCCTCGCCGGCACACGTCGACGTCCGGGAGCTGCGCTCGGCGCTGGCCGCCGTGGACGGTGTCACCGACGTGCACGACCTGCACGTGTGGACCCTGGTGCCCGGTCGGGACATGGCCACCGTGCATCTGACCAGCGGCGCCGACTCGGCCCGGGTGCTCGACGACGCGCAGGCGGTACTCACCGCGCGCGGGCTGGATCACGCCACGATCCAGGTAGAGCCACCGGGACGCGCGGTCGACTGCACCGGCGGCTGCTGAGGGTCGGGCTGCTCCGAGTCAGTAAGCTGCCAGGTACCGTGCGGTACCGAAATCCAGAGCGAGGATCCCACCCACCCATGTCGAATCCATCAGGGCCGGACGCCGCCGACGAGTCAGCCCGGCCGGCTCCGGACGCCGACGACGGGACCGAGCCGGTGGTCGAGCCAGACGACGTCGCGGCGGCCGGCGAGCAGACCGTCCCGTCCGATCCGGTGGCCGCGGCGACGACCGTCGCGCCGAGCGAGGCGGTCACCGCGGTGATGAACGCCATCCCGGCGGACGCGACGGACGTGACCGAGACCATGACCGAGACCACCGACGGCGAGCCGGCCACCGAGGTCATCGAGACCGAAAGCCCGGTCGGGCCCGCCGCCGGCGTGCCCGACCGGGGGGAGCCGGAGAACCGCCGGGTCACCGCGCCCGGGTTCGACTCCACCGAGACGGAGGTCATGCCCACCGTGGGCGGGACGGCCACCGAGGCGCCGGCGGCCCAGCCCGAGGGGGAGAAAGCGGCGCTGACCCCGAAGCGGCTGACCGGCAAGCTGACCCGGAGCTGGACCGGGGTGTTGGCGCTGGTCCTGGCCATCCTGCTGCTGGCCGCCGCCGCCGTGCTGGCCACCCTGTGGTTCACCAGGGGGAGCCGGGCGCTGGCCACCAAGGAGGAGGCGGTGCGTACCACGATCGAAAGCTTCGACGTGGCCGTACAGGACGGCGACCTGGCCGCGTTGCGCAGCCTGACCTGCGGCACGGTCCGTGACGGCTACGTCAACTACAACGACGACGCCTGGAAGGACACCTACCAGCGCATCGCCGCCGCCAAGCAGTATCCGGTGGTCGCCAGCATCGACGAGGTCGTCGTCAACGGCGATTACGCCGAGGCCAACGTCACCGCGTTCATGGCCTACGCCCCGCAGATCCGGTCCACCCGCAGCCTCGACCTGCAGTACCGCGACAACGGGTGGAAGATCTGCCAGGCCCGCGGCGGCCAGTAGGGCCCGGCAGCGCCCGGTAGATCCGGTAGCGCCCCGGCTCAGGTCGCCGAGAGGGTCTTCCCCGAGCAGTTCAGGTCGGCGCAGGCTTCGATTACCCGCCCGGTCATCGACGCCTCGGCCTTCTTCAGGTAGCTGCGCGGGTCGTAGGTCTTCTTCTCACCGACCTCGCCGTCCACCTTGAGCACGCCGTCGTAGTTGGTGAACATGTGCGCGGCGATCGGCCGGGTGAACGCGTACTGGGTGTCGGTGTCGACGTTCATCTTCACGACCCCATGCTGCAGCGCCTCCTCGATCTCCGACTTCAGCGACCCGGACCCGCCGTGGAAGACGAAGTTGAACGGCTTGGACCCGGCCGGCAGGCCGAGCCGGGCCGAGGCCACCTGCTGGCCCTCGCCGAGGATGTCCGGGCGCAGCTTGACGTTCCCCGGCTTGTACACCCCGTGCACGTTGCCGAACGTCGCGGCCAGCAGATACTCGCCGTGCTCGCCGGTGCCCAGCGCGTCGATGGTCTTCTCGAAGTCGGCCGCACTGGTGTAGAGCTTCTCGTTGATCTCGTTGGCGACGCCGTCCTCCTCGCCGCCGACCACACCGATCTCGACCTCCAGGATGATCTTGGCCGCCGACGCCGCCTTGAGCAGCTCCTGGGCGATGGCGAGGTTCTCGTCGATCGGCACCGCCGAGCCGTCCCACATGTGCGAGCCGAACAGCGGATCCTTGCCCGCCGCGACCCGCTCGGCCGAGATGGCCAGCAACGGCCGGACGTAGCCGTCGAGCTTGTCCTTCGGGCAGTGGTCGGTGTGCAGCGCCACGTTGATCGGGTACTTCGCGGCGATGACGTGGGCGAACTCGGCCAGCGCCACCGCCCCGGTCACCATGTCCTTCACACCGAGCCCGGAGCCGAACTCGGCCCCGCCGGTGGAGAACTGGATGATGCCGTCACTGCCGGCGTCGGCGAAGCCCTTGATCGCGGCGTTGATGGTCTCCGACGAGGTGCAGTTGATCGCCGGGAACGCATACGAGTTCGCCTTGGCACGCCCCAGCATCTCGGCGTAGACCTCGGGGGTTGCGATGGGCATGGGACTCTCCTCCGTGACTCTGCAGCTGTGGCTTCCGGTCAGTATCGCAACAACACACCGGGTGGCTACAGCCCGCCCGTGGAACGCCGCCGGCCGGCACCGGTATCTTGGAGCCTCGTGAGCACCACCCTGGTCGCGGTGGCCAACATCGTCGACCCGATGTACTGGATCGGGCCGAACGGCCTGTTCGCCTCCGCGGTGTTGCCGACCATCCTGGTGATCGTCTTTGTCGAGACCGGCCTGTTGTTCCCGCTGCTGCCCGGCGAGTCGCTGCTGGTCACCGGCGGGCTGCTGGCCGCGGGTGGCACCTTGGACATCCGGGTGTTGGCGCCGGCGGTCGCCCTGGTCGCGGTGCTCGGCGACCAGACCGGGTACGTCATCGGCCGGCGGATCGGGCCGGCGCTGTTCAAGAAGGAAGACTCACGCTTCTTCAAGAAACACCACGTCACCGAGTCGCACGCGTTCTTCGAGAAGTACGGGCCGTGGGCGATCATCCTGGCCCGGTTCGTGCCGTTCGCCCGGACCTTCGTCCCGGTGATCGCCGGGGTCTCCTACATGCGCTACCCGCACTACCTGGGCTTCGACATCATCGGCGGCATCGCCTGGGGTGCCGGTGCGACGCTGGTGGGGTACTTCCTGGGCAGCAAGGTCCCGGCCATCGCCGACCACCTGGAGGGGATCGTCATCGGGATCCTGTGCGTCTCGCTGCTGCCGGCGGTGCTCGCCGCGATGCGGGCGTCCCGGAAGCGCCGGGCGGCCGAGGCCGGCGAGGAAGCCGAGCCGGTCAGGCTGTCGGATTAACGTCTTTCGGCATGGCCGCCGGGGACTATCAGCAGCTGCGCGACGACCCGAACGCCGGCAGCGCCACCTTGCCGAGCGGCAGAGCGGGACGGCCTGGTCTGATTGTCCTCGACCTATGACGGGCTCTCGGCCTCGCTGACGTTGTGCGCGGCCTCCATCAACATCCAGCCGGAGAGCTGCACCGACAGGTCGCGTTCGGGCACCTCGGACTCGCGCACCGCACCGTCGACGGACTCGGCTTGCTGGCCGCCGGCGCCGGGCAGCGCGGCGGTGCGGTCCCAGAACGCGCCGAACAGCGGCAGCCCGTCCACCTGCTGCCGGTTCTCCCACGCCGCCTTCGCCGACGACAGCACCAGCGAGCGGGCGGTGCTGCGGGCCGCGGTGTCTTCGACCGCCTCCCCCGGCAGGTCGGTGGCGACCAGCGCCAGGTAGCGAATGGTGATCCCGGCGAACAACCCGCCGTCACCGCCGCCGGCGCCGTTGAGCACCCCGCCCGGCGCCATGTGCGCGGCGACCGCCGTGACCAGCCGGCTCACCCGGTCGGCGTGCCGTCTGCGGTCTTTCGAACCGGTGCGGTTGGCCAGCTCGGTCTCCAGGCCGAGCACCACCCCCTGACAGTAGGTGTACTGGGCGCGGACCAGCGAGCCGGCCTTGATGCCGTCGAAGACCAGGTGGGTCTCCGGGTCGATCAAGGTCTCGTCGATCCAGTCGGCCATCTGCTGGGCCCGCTTGAGCCGGTCGCCGTAGCGGGCCAGGAAGAGCCCGGCCGGCCCATTGGCCGGCGCGTTGAAGAACTGGTCCTGTTTGCGCCACGGGATGCCGCCGCCGTCCTCGGGCACCCACGAGTCGATGAACTCCCGGCACAGCGTCTGCAGTGCGCGGTGGTGGTTGGCGCCGGTGACCCGGTCGGCCCGCTCGATCGCCAGCGCCAGCCAGGCCATGTCGTCGTAGTACTGGTTAACCCAGCGCCCGTGGTTGCGCAGCCGGTGCGCACGGATCTGCCGGTTGATCTCCACGCTGCGGTCGGTCTGCGGGTCGCGCAGCTGCGCGTCGACCAGGCAGTCCAACAGGTGCGCCTGCCACCAGTAGTGCCAGTGCGGAGCCTTCCGCAGCGGCGGCCAGGCCACCACGCCGAGTTGGGTGCCCGGCAGGTGCCAGAGCGGTTTGAGGTGTCGCTTCGTGACGGCGGCTTCGGCGCTGGCCGCCCGGTTCGCCCACAGCTGGTCGTCCATGGTGCTAAATCCTGCCTCACCGCAGCGAGCCGTAGGGGCGACATGAGAAAGGCCGGGCCGGCACCGTTCCCCGAAGGGGGGTTTAGGGGAAGGGTGCCGGACCCGGCCTTGGGAGGGGGTCAGAGCAGTTCAGCAGCCGTCGTCTGGACGTTCGGAACCGCCAGCGGCGTGGCGGCGAGCATCTCGGCTGCGGCGAGAGCCACAACGTCGGCCGCAGGCGATTCACAAGCGGTACGTGCGGGCGAACCTCCCGTGGAGACGAAGAGTCTGGTATGTGCGTGAGGCGGTATGTGCGTGAGCCGTGCCACCGATCGTACCTCAGAAAAGGCTGTGGGGTAAACACCTGTATCGTAATTGCCCAATATTGGGAAAACTCTTTCATTACCAGGCGGTCTGTGGACAGACCAGAAACTATCGTGGTCATTACGGCTAAGGGCCTGTTGATAACAGGCCGCTTGGCACTCAGAATTTCTAGAGAATTTACCAAGCGGTATCAAGGTCGGCGTGTCGGTCGACCCAGCGGTGCATCACGATGCCGGCGGCCACCCCGACGTTGATGCTGCGGGTCGAACCGAACTGGGCGATCGACACGGTCAGCACCGCCCTGGCGCGGACGTCGTCGCTGATCCCGGGGCCCTCCTGGCCGAACACCAGCAGGCAGTCCCGCGGCAGCTGGACCCGCTCCAGCCGGGCCGCGCCGGGAACGTTGTCCACCGCGACCACGGTCAGGCCCGCGGCCGCGGCGAATTCCAGTAGGTCGGCGGCGTTGTCGTGGTGACGCAGCCGCTGGTAGCGGTCGGTCACCATGGCGCCGCGCCGGTTCCAGCGCCGGCGCCCGACGATGTGCACGGTGTGTACCGCGAAGGCGTTGGCGGTGCGCACCACCGAGCCGATGTTCGCATCGTGGCCGAAGTTCTCGATGGCCACGTGCAGCGGGTGCCGGCGCGAGTCGATATCGGCGATGATCGCCTCGCGGGTCCAGTACCGGTAGGCGTCAACGACGTTGCGGGTGTCGCCGTCGCGCAGCAGCACCGGGTCGTAGCGCGGGTCTCTCGGCAGCTCGCCTTCCCACGGGCCGACACCGCCGGCGGACGCGGCCCACTCGGTGGGCCCGGGTTGCTCCCCCCGGTCAGGCATGGTCGAGCCAGACCGCGGCGTGGGTGCGCACCACCGCCAACGATGCGTTCAGCACGGCGGCGCTGATCTCGCCGTGGGTGCAGAGCGAGCTGGCGACGTGCACCGCGTTCAGCGACGCCTCGGGCAGGATCAGCATCGACGACCCGTACGCCGCACAGATCGCCGGCAGTCCGGGCACCGGCAGGGCCGGCGACGCGATCAGCATGATCGGCCCGCCGCCGGCCTCCGCGTCGGCCCGGTACTGCGCCACCGGCGCGTCAACGGCGAAGCTGAGCTGCATGTACCCGGTGCCGGTGAACGTCTTGTCGCCGAGCGACGCCGGGGTGAGCGGGGTGCCGTCGCCGCGCCAGGCGGTGACCCCGGCGTTGGTCAGCGTCAGGCCGGTCTCGATCGGGTTGATCGGCGGCAGGCCCACCGGGAAGGTCGCCGGGTAGGCGATGGTGCTCTTCGGGATCCGGTCGGCCGGGGAGTACACGTAGACCCCGCGCACCACGCTGCGATCCGGCACCGGACCCAGGCAGACGGTGCCGTTCATCCGGTCCGGCACCGGGGCCGCCAGCGGCTGCGGGGCCAGCTCCAGCACCGGGTCACAGCTGCCGAGGCCGTTCACCTCGATCGGGTGCAGCGGGGTGCCGTAGACGCCGAACCGGATCTGCTCCGGCTTGGCATGCGGGGTGGTCGGGTCGGTCGGATCCTGCGCGGTGGCGGCGACGTCGACCAGCAGCTGACCAGACTCGAAGCGCGGGTTGGAGACGGCGATGTCCCAGCCCAGCACCGTCACCGACTCGCCGAACCGGGCACCCCGCGCACCGTACGGCCCGCTCGGACCGGAGCCGGAGCACGCCGTCACGCAGCCGACGGCCAGCGCCGCCACCGTCGCCAGCAGGGATCGCACCGCCACTACGCCAGCCCCAGTTCGGCCAGGCCCAGCACGCTGCGGTACGGCACGCCGTCGGCGGCGATCGCCTCGGCGGCGCCGGTGTCGCGGTCCACCACGGTGGCCACCCCGACCACCTCGGCGCCGGCATCGCGCAGCGCGCGCACCGCGGTCAGCGCCGACCCGCCGGTGGTGCTGGTGTCCTCCACCACCAGCACCCGCCGGCCAGCGACCTCGGGCCCTTCGATAAGTCGTTGCATCCCATGGGTTTTCACTGACTTGCGGACCACGAACGCATCGATCGGCCGGCCTGGCGCGTGCATCACCGCGGCCGCCACCGGGTCCGCGCCCAGCGTCAGGCCACCGACCGACGCGTAATCCCAGTCGTCGGTGAGCTGGCGGATCAGCCGGCCGATCAGCGCGGCGGCCCGGTGGTGCAGGGTGGCCCGGCGCAGGTCCACGTAGTAGTCGGCCTCCCGGCCCGACGACAGGGTGACCCGACCGCGCACCACCGACAACTCGCGCACCAGGGCGGCCAGCTCGTCGCGGTCGGTGCTGGTCAGCTGAGGCCGGATCTGCCCGGCTCCTCCCCGGTCCGCGGGGCGGCCCGCGTCGTCACCGAGTTCAGGTCCGGCCACGGCCCTGGCCGAATCGACTGGTCATGGTGCGCGACAGGCCCCGCGGCAGCAGCCGGCCACCGTTGACCAGCGCCCGGTACTGCCCGCCCGGAACGCTGATCACCTCACCCTTGGCCACGTCGGCCAGGCAGTGGCCGACCACGTCGTCGACCTTCAGCCACATGAACGACGGCACCGAGGAGACGTTCACCCCGGCCCGGTCGTGGAACTCGGTGTGCACGTAGCCGGGGCAGACCACGTGAATGCCCACCCCGGTGCCGGCCAGCCCGCCGGCCAGGCCTTCGGTGAACCAGACCACCCAGGCCTTGGACGCCGAGTAGGTCGAGCCGCGGCCAGACATCAGGCCGGCCACGCTGGCCACGTTGATCACCGTGCCGCGGCCGGCGGCGACCATCGGCGGCAGCACGGCTCGGGTCAGCTGCATCACCGAGGTCACGTTGACGTCCAGCTGGGCCTGCAGCTGCGCCGGATCGACCGTCCAGAACTCGCCGGACATGGCGAAACCGGCATTGTTGACCAGCACCTGCACCCCGGCGGCGAGCCGCTCGGCAACCGCGTCCCGGCCCGCCGGGTCGGCCAGGTCGGCGTGCAGGACCTCGCTCTCGGCCCCGGTCTCGTCGCGCAGCTGATCGGCCAGCTGGGTCAGCCGGTCGGCGTCCCGGGCGACCAGTACCAGGTTGTATCCGTCGGCGGCGTAGCGGCGGGCGAAGCCCGATCCGATACCCGAGGTGGGCCCGGTGATCAGGGCCGTTGGCTTGGCGGGCATGACCGACAGCGTAGCGAAGCGGCGCCTCAGCAAGCCGGGCGCGGACCCCGGAGACGCGGCCGGGCGACGAACTCGCGCGCGGGCCGCTCGGCGCGCGACACGTCGCGGCCGACCGAAGGTCCCCGGCGACGTCCCGCGGCCGGGCTCGGCCGGACCGAGGCCTCCGGCAGCGCCGGCTGGTCGGTCGGCGGCAGCACCCGGAGCAGATCGTCGAGCTGGTGCACGGCCCGCAGACCCTCATCCCACTGGGCGCGGGTGCTGGTGACCGGCATGCTGACCAGCGTCCAGTTCTCCTCGTTCCACATGATCTCGGCGCAGTCCGGCGCGCTGTGGGCGAAGCGGACCATCCGCCGGTCGCAGGCCCGACGCGCCGCGTCGAGGTTGGTGGAGTACACCATCCGGGGACCGATCGCGCCGAGCAGCCAGATGTCGCTCTCCCGCGGCTCCTTGATCCCCTTCAGCCGGAGGTCGACGACGACGTTGGTGGGCACCTTGTGGTGCAGCGCGATCACCGTCGCGACTTCCTCCAGGTCGAAGATGAACACCGCCTCGCCGCGGATCTGACCGAGCACCACGTTCCGGGCCGGGGCGTCGCCCACCGCCGAAATCACGCCGCGGGTCCAGCGGGTGAGGATCTCGCTGGACTCGAACTCGTAGTCGAATCCGTGCGACCGGGCCCACGACCTGCGCCGTCTGCTGCGCCCGCGGCGGCGGTCGATGTCGATGGACAACAGCACCGCCGCGCCGACGAAGCAGAGCGCGGAGAGGGTGAACCACAACGGAACCATTGCTCCCAGCGTATCCGCTCACCCGGTCGAGTCACGAATTCGAGCCGGTCACAACCGGGTATCAAGCCCGTGACGAAGGTCAGCCCAGCTGCAGCGTCTCCCCGTCGGCGCCGACGTCGACCGGGACGGTGTCCCCGTCGTGCACCTCACCGGCCAGCAGCAGCTTGGCCAACCGGTCGCCGATCGCCTGCTGGACCAGCCGGCGCAGCGGTCGCGCCCCGTAGACCCGGTCGAACCCGCGGTCAGCCAGCCACTTCTTGGCCGCCGGCGAGACGTCCAGGCTGAGCCGACGCTGGGCCAACCGCTTGTCCAGCTGGGCCAGCTGGATGTCGACGATGCGCACCAGGTCGTCGGCGGTGAGGCTCTCGAAGATCAGCACGTCGTCGAGCCGGTTGATGAACTCCGGCTTGAACGTGGCCCGCACCGCGGCCATCACCTGCTCCTCGGTGCCGCCGGACCCGTGGTTGGACGTGAGGATCAGGATGGTGTTGCGGAAGTCCACGGTGCGGCCCTGCCCGTCGGTGAGCCGACCCTCGTCGAGGACCTGCAACAGCACGTCGAAAACGTCCGGGTGGGCCTTCTCCACCTCGTCGAAGAGCACCACGGTGTACGGCCGGCGGCGCACCGCCTCGGTCAGCTGGCCGCCCTGGTCGTAGCCGACGTAGCCGGGTGGGGCGCCGACCAGCCGGGCCACCGAGTGCTTCTCGCCGTACTCGCTCATGTCGATGCGGACCATCGCCCGCTCGTCGTCGAAGAGGAAGTCGGCCAGCGCCTTGGCCAGCTCGGTCTTGCCGACCCCGGTCGGCCCGAGGAACAGGAACGCCCCGGTCGGCCGGTTCGGGTCGGCCACCCCGGCCCGGGACCGCCGCACCGCGTCGGAGACCGCCTGGATCGGTTCGCGCTGCCCGACCACGCGGCGGCCCAGCTCGTCTTCCATCCGCAGCAACTTGGCGGTCTCGCCCTCCAGCATCCGGCCGGCCGGAATGCCGGTCCAGGCGCTCACCACGTCGGCGATGTCGTCCGGGCCGACCTCCTCCTTGAGCATCACCTCTTCGCGGGCCTGGGCGCCCGGCAGCGCGGCGTCGAGCTTCTTCTCCACCTCCGGGATGCGGCCGTAGCGCAGCTCGGCGGCCTTGGCCAGATCGCCGTCGCGTTCGGCGCGCTCCGACTCGCCGCGCAACGCCTCGAGCTGCTCCTTGAGCTGGCGGACCACGTCGATGGCGCTCTTCTCGTTCTGCCACCGGGTGGTGAGGTTGGCCAGCTGTTCCTTGCGGTCGGCCAGCTCGGCGCGCAGCTTCTCCAGCCGCTCCTGGGAGGCGTCGTCCTCTTCTTTGGCCAGCGCCATCTCCTCGATCTCCAGCCGGCGCACCAGCCGTTCCACCTCGTCGATCTCGGTGGGCCGGGAGTCGATCTCCATCCTTAGGCGCGAGGCCGCCTCGTCGACCAGGTCGATCGCCTTGTCCGGCAGGAACCGCGCGGTGATGTAGCGATCGGAGAGGGTGGCCGCGGCTACCAGCGCCGCGTCGGTGATCCGCACCCCGTGGTGCACCTCGTAGCGGTCCTTCAGCCCGCGCAGGATGCCGATGGTGTCCTCCACCGACGGCTCGCCGACGAAGACCTGCTGGAACCGACGCTCCAGGGCGGCGTCCTTCTCGATGTGCTTGCGGAACTCGTCGAGTGTGGTGGCGCCCACCAGCCGCAGCTCGCCACGAGCCAGCATCGGCTTGATCATGTTGCCCGCGTCCATCGCGCCCTCGCCGGTGGCCCCGGCGCCGACGATGGTGTGCAGCTCGTCGATGAAGGTGATGATCTGCCCGGCGGAGTTCTTGATGTCGTCCAGGACGGCCTTGAGGCGCTCCTCGA
>NZ_JBYCLB010000266.1:0-1707 GCF_057473705.1 Mycobacterium sp. TH-M15
GCAGCCCGGTGAGGCTGCTCGCCGACACCACCCCGCTGCGCAGCCGCGACTTCCGGCGGCTGTGGCTGGCCGGCATCCCCACCGTCATCGGGGCGAACCTGACCATCTTCGCCGTGCCGGTGCAGATCTACGCGCTCACCCGCAACTCGGCGTACGTCGGGCTGGCCGGCGTGTTCGCCCTGGTGCCGCTGATCGTCTTCGGCCTGCTGGGTGGTGCCTGGGCGGATGCGATGGACCGCCGGACGCTGCTGGTCATCGCCTCCTGCGGGCTGGGCCTGGCGTCGCTGCTGCTGTGGGTGCAGGCCGCGGCCGCAGTCAATGACGTGTGGGTGGTGCTGGGCCTGCTCGCGGTGCAGCAGGGTTTTTACGCGGTCAACGCGCCGACCCGCTCGGCGGCGATCCCCCGGATGGTGGCCGGCGGGGATCTGCCGGCCGCCAACTCGCTGAACATGACCGTCTTCCAGTTCGGGGCGATCGTCGGCCCGCTGCTCGCGGGTCTGCTGCTGGGCTTCGTCGACCTGCCCACGCTGTACCTGATCGACGCCGTGACCTGCATCTTCCCCATCTGGGCGACGGTGCGGCTCAACCCGATGCCGCCGGCCGGATCGGCGGCCACCGGTCCGTCGCGGTTCGGGGTGCCCGCGGTGCTGGACGGCTTCCGCTACCTGGCCGGCAACACCGTCGTGCTGATGTCGTTCGTGGTGGATCTGATCGCGATGATCCTGGGCATGCCGCGGGCGCTGTTCCCGCAGATCGCCCACGACAGCTTCGGTGGGCCGATCGACGGCGGCACCACGATGGGCCTGTTGGCCGCGTCGATGTCCGCGGGTGCCGTCGCCGGCGGGGTGTTCTCCGGCTGGCTGCCCCGGGTCCGGCGCCAGGGTCTGGTGATCGTGGTGGCGATCCTGATCTGGGGTGCCGCCATGGTCGGGTTCGGCGTCGCGATCGGCCAGGCGGGCGGTCGCACCGGCCCGGTGCTCTGGCTGGCGCTGGCGTTCCTGGCCGTCGGTGGCACCGCGGACATGGTCTCGGCGGCGTTCCGGTCGACGATCCTGCAGGAAGCGGCCTCCGACGAGATGCGCGGCCGGCTGCAGGGGGTGTTCGTCGTGGTGGTAGCCGGCGGCCCCCGGCTGGCCGACGCGCTGCACGGGGCGGCTGGGGCGGCTGTCGGAACCGCCGTCGCGGCGGGCGGCGGCGGGGCGCTGGTTGTGGCCGGCGTGCTGGCCGCGACGCTCGCGGCCCCGGCATTCATCCGTTATCGCAGGCCAGAAGCGGTTCGGGGGCGCCGCGGAATGGCCCCGGACAGCGTCTCCGCCGGGGACGACGCGCGCCGACCGGCCCGTCCGGACGGTCGATGAGTGCCCCGAGCGGGTGCGCCGCGCCGATACCGACTACGTTCAGTTGAGACACGCCCATTACGACCCGGCCCGGCAGGGCCAACAGCGCAAAGGGGTTCTTGTGGCCGCAACCGACGACACCGCGACTCTCCGGTACCCGGGGGGTGAGGTAGAGCTGCCGATCGTGCATGCCACCGAGGGATCCGACGGCATCGATATCGGCTCGCTGCTCGGCAAGACCGGGCACACCACCTTCGACAACGGCTACGCCAACACCGCGCCGGTCAAAAGTGCGATCACCTACATCGACGGCGACGCCGGGATCCTGCGTTACCGTGGCTACCCGATCGAGCAGCTCGCCGAGAAGTCG
>NZ_JBYCLB010000267.1:0-3731 GCF_057473705.1 Mycobacterium sp. TH-M15
ACTGCCGACCAGCCCACGGCGATAGCCGCATGAGCGCCTATCGAGACAGCCGGCCGGTACGAGGAATCCCCGCAGTTCACTGCGGGGAGGACGTCAAGATCGGTCAGATCGACGGGTACGCCTCCGGCGGGTAACCGCCGCCGCCGTCGACGCCACGGAGACCCCAAAGCAGGTAACTGAAGAAGAACTCACCCTCGTCGGTGATGTCGTAGTCGGGACTCGGATCCATTGCGCCACCTTTCAACCCGTCTGAGTTTAGTCGTCACGTCAACGCCACGGCACCGAAGCCGCCTAAACTATCTCGGGAAGCGGCCAACCGGTTGATAGAGACCGGCGTCGCGGACGGAGTGATGGGGAGGAGCGGGCGATGGCCACGGCGGAGAACGGACTCTCCCGGCGCGACGAGCTGCTGACCGTCGCCACCAAGCTCTTCGCCGCCCGCGGCTACCACGGCACCCGGATGGACGACGTCGCCGACGTGGTCGGGCTGAACAAGGCCACCGTCTACCACTACTACGCCAGCAAGTCGCTGATCCTCTACGACATCTACCAGCAGGCCGCCGAGCGGACCCTGGCCGCGCTGCACGACGAGCCGTCGTGGACCGCGCGAGAGGCGCTGTACCAGTACACGGTCCGGCTGCTCGACCAGATCGCGGCCAACCCGGAGGGGGCGGCGGTGTACTTCCAGGAGCAGCCCTACATCACCGAGTGGTTCACCGAGGAGCAGGTCACCGCGGTCCGCAAGAAGGAAGCCCAGGTCTACGAGCACGTGCACGGCGTGATCGACCGCGGCATCGCCAGCGGCGAGTTCTACGAGTGCGACTCGCACGTGCTGGCGCTGGGCTACATCGGGATGACGCTCGGCGCCTACCGGTGGCTGCGGCCGAGTGGCCGGCGCACCGCCCAGGAGATCGCCGCCGAGTTCTCCACCGCGCTGCTGCGCGGCTTGATCCGCGACGAGACGATCCGGACCGAATCGCCGCTGGGCTGACCTGCTGGCACGGTTCGGTCCGGCGTGCGTCAACGGAGCTCTGCCGGCCGGTGTGTGGTACACCCGGTTGGTGGGCCTTGCGCAGCGATTGGCCGAGGTGGTGGGCGCGCAGCACGTCAGCACCGACCCCGACGTCCTGGCCGGGCGCAGCGTGGATCACACCGGCCGGTACCGGGGCCGGGCCGGTGCACTGGTGCGTCCCGGGTCGGCCGCAGAGGTCGCCGCGGTGCTGCGGGCCTGCCGTGACGACGGGACGCACGTCACCGTGCAGGGCGGCCGCACCTCGCTGGTCGCCGGCACCGTCCCCGAGCACGACGACGTGCTGCTCTCCACCGAACGGCTGATCGCCGTCGGCGAGGTGGACGTCGTCGAGCGTCGGGTGACGGCTCAGGCCGGCGTCCCCCTGGCGGCGGTGCAGCACGCGGCGGCCGTGGCCGGCCTGGTGTTCGGGGTGGACCTGACCGCCCGGGACACCGCCACCGTCGGCGGCATGGCCTCCACCAACGCCGGCGGGCTGCACAGCGTGCGCTACGGCAGGATGGGCGAGCAGGTGGCCGGCCTGGACGTCGCCCTGCCCGACGGCACGCTGCTGCACCGGCATTCGCCGGTGCGCGCCGACAACACCGGCTACGACCTGCCGGCGCTGTTCGTCGGCGCCGAGGGCACCCTCGGCGTGATCACCGGGCTGGACCTGCGGCTGCACCGGGCCCCGGCGCACCGGGTGACCGCGGTCTGCGGCTTCGCCGGCCTGGACGCCCTGGTCGAGGCGGCCCGGCCGCTCCGCGACGTCGACGGCATCGCCGCGCTGGAGCTGATCGACGCCCGCGCCACCGCGATCACCGGCGGCCGGCTCGGGGTCACCGCACCGGTGGACGGTGACTGGCTGCTGCTGGTGGAGCTCGCCACCGACCACGACCCGGGGGAGCGGCTGGCGCAGCTGCTGCGGCGCACCGGCAGCCGCGGCGAGCCGGCGGTCGGGGTGGACGCCGTCGACCGGCAGCGGCTCTGGCGGCTCCGCGAGGCGGTCACCGACATCCTCGGCGTCGCCGGCCCGCCGGTGAAATTCGACGTGGCGCTGCCACTCTCCGCGGTCGCCGGGTTCGCCGCCGACGCCACCGCACTGGTCGCCCGGCACGCCCCGGACGCGCTGCCGCTGCTCTTCGGGCACGTCGGCGAGGGCAACCTGCACCTCAACGTGCTGCGCTGCCCGCCGGAGCGGGAGACCGCGCTCTACCCGCCGATGATGGAGCTGATCGCCGGCTGCGGCGGAAACGTCAGCTCCGAGCACGGCGTCGGCAGCCGGAAGCGCGGCTACCTGTCCATGTCTCGCGGTCCCGCCGACATCGCCGCGATGCGGGCGGTCAAGGCGGCGTTCGACCCGACCGGCTACCTGAACGCCGCGGTGCTCTTCGACGCGCTTTAGAACACCACCAGCTGGCGCACCGCCCGGCCGTCGGCCAGCCGGTCCATCGCCTGGTTGAGCTGCTCCAGGCCGATGGTCGCCGACACCAGCCGCTGCACCGGCAGCCGGCCCGACCGCCACAGCGCGACGAACCGGGGGATGTCACGGGCCGGCACCGCCGAGCCGAGATAGCTGCCGATCAGCGACCGGCCCTCGGCGACCAGGCTCAACGGCGACAGGCTGATCCGCGCGTCCGGCGGCGGCAGCCCGACGGTGACGGTGCGTCCGCCGGGGGCGGTGAGCGCGATCGCGGTCTGCAGCGCGGCCGGGTGCCCGGCCGCCTCGATCACCACCTGCGCCCGGACTCCGTCGTCGACGGCCTGCTCCGGCGAGTAGGCCCGCTGCGCCCCGAGATCGACTGCGGCGGAAAGCTTCTCCGGCAGCCGGTCCACCGCGACCACGTCGACGCCGTCGTGCGCCAGCGCGGTCAGCACCGCCGCCATGCCGACACCGCCCAGCCCGACGACGGCGACCGTCTGGCCGGCAACCGGGCGGCCTACGTTGAGCACCGCGCCGCCGCCGGTCAGCACCGCGCAGCCGAGCAGCGCGGCGACCGCCGGCGGCACGTCGTCGCCGACGGCCACCGCACTGGACTGGCTGACCACCGCGTGGCTGGCGAACCCGGAGACGCCGAGGTGGTGATAGACCGGCGCTCCGGCGCGGCGGAGCCGCAGCCCGCCGCCGAGCAGGGTGCCGGCGGCGTTGGCCGCGCTGCCCGGCCCGCACGGGGTCAGGCCGTCGGTGGCGCACGCCGGGCAGTGGCCGCAGCGGGGCAGGAACGTCAGCACCACCCGCTGCCCGGGCGCGGCGGCGGTGACGCCGGCGCCGACCTGTTCGACGATCCCGGCCGCCTCGTGACCGAGCAGCATCGGCACCGGCCGCACCCGGTTGCCGTCCACCACCGACAGGTCCGAGTGGCAGACCCCGGCCGCCTCGATCCGGACCAGCAGCTCGCCGTCTCCGGGGGCCGCCAGCTCCAGCTCGCAGACGGTGAGCGGGCGCGACCGCGCGTACGGCCGCGGCGCCCCGATCCGCTCCAGCACTGCGCCGTGGATCGCAACCATGCTGGAATACAACCATGACCGCGTCCGCGACGATGCAGAGCGCAGCGATGAGGCGGGGACACCACCCCCGTGCGGGGGAGCGTGGGCGCAGATGACCCCGTCGTCGGCGGTCCCGCCCGCTCCGGCAGGCTTGACCGGCACCGACTTTCCGGTGCTGTGGCCGGTGACCACCCGGTGGGCCGACAACGACATGTTCGGCCACCTCAACAACGCG
>NZ_JBYCLB010000268.1:0-3099 GCF_057473705.1 Mycobacterium sp. TH-M15
CGGTGCGATACGCTGTCGTGGCTTCACGCGGGGTGTGGCGCAGCTTGGTAGCGTGCTTCGTTCGGGACGAAGAGGTCGCAGGTTCAAATCCTGTCACCCCGACAGTCGGAAACCCTCTCTGTGCTGCACTAACTGGTCGGAGAGGGTTTCGTCGTTTCGGGGACAGGGCGGTTTGAGTACCTGGATGCCGGGTACTGCTCGGCCGACAATCTTGACCGTGCCACCGAGTTCACCGCCGCGTGCGACACCGAGTTCTTCGTCGCCACCGGACGAGCCCGCCGCGGTGATCCACCGCCGGTAGCCCCGGGTGGCCGAATCCCGGCCACGGCCACCAACAAGCAGCGCATGGCACGCAAGCTCACCACCAAGACCGGCCGCACCGTCTACGCCCGCCGTAAGGCCATCGTCGAACCCGTCTTCGGGCAGATGACCACCCTGCAGAACGCCAAACAACTACTACTGCGCGGCCTGGAGCAGGCACGTAGCGAGTGCGACCTGCTTGCCGCCTGCCACAACCTACGCAAACTCCACGGCCACATCGGAGTCAGCGGGCTGGCCGGCCTGGCGACCACCTGATCGGCGGAGGACTCCGCCGGCACCTACCCGTCGAGTGCGCCATCATTGAGATTGCATCCGGGGCTGCACCTCGGCAGCAACAACAGCCCTGGCCGCAATCTCAACGCCAGCAATCCAGCCGCACCGGCTACCCGCCGAACCTGCTACCGACCCAGGCACCTAGTCGTCGGGGTCGCTGTCCCGGTACGGGTTGGCCTCCCCGACCGGGCGGGCGCCCTCACGCAGCCGGGCCAGGTCGGCGTCGGCAGCCTGGGCGGCGGCCAGCAGCTCGTCCATCCGGTGCGCGGTCTCCGGAACGGTGTCCCGGACGAAGGCCAGCGTCGGGGTGAACCGCACCCCGGTGCCGGCGCCGACCTTGGACCGCAGCAGGCCGGTGGCCCGATCCAGCGCCGCGGCCGCCCCGGCGTAGTCCGGGTCGTCGTCCAGGGTGCGGCCGAGCACCGTGTAGTAGACGGTGGCGTCGTGCAGGTCCGCGGTGACGCGGGTGTCGGTGACGGTCACCCCAGCCAGCCGCGGATCCTTGATCTCGTACTCGATCGCCGACGCGACGATACTGCCGATCCGCTTGGCCAGCCGGCGCGCCCGGGCCGGGTCAGCCATGGTGTCCGCCCTCAGTCCCGTTGTTTCTCGACCAGCTCGTAGGCCTCGATGACGTCGCCTTCCTTGATGTCACCGTAGGTCAGCGTCAGACCGCATTCGTAGCCGTCCCGGACCTCGGTGACATCGTCCTTCTCCCGGCGCAGCGAGGAGACCGTGAGGTTGTCGGCCACCACCACCGAATCCCGCAGCAGCCGCACCTTGGCGTTGCGCCGCACCACCCCGGAGGTGACCAGACAGCCGGCGATGTTGCCCACCTTCGAGGAGCGGAACAGTGCCCGGATCTCGGCGCGGCCCAGCTCCTTCTCCTCGTAGATCGGCTTGAGCATGCCTTTGAGGGCCTTCTCGATCTCGTCGATCGCCTGGTAGATCACCGAGTAGTAGCGGATCTCCACCCCGTCCCGGTTGGCCAGCTCGGTGGCCTTGCCCTCGGCGCGCACGTTGAAGCCGATGATGATCGCGTCCGACGCCGACGCCAGGTTGACGTTGGTCTCGGTGATGCCACCGACACCGCGGTCGATCACCCGCAGCGCGACCTCGTCGTCGACCTGGATGCCCATCAGCGCCTCTTCCAGCGCCTCGACGGTACCGGCGTTGTCGCCCTTGAGGATCAGGTTGAGCTGGCTGGTCTCCTTCAGCGCCGAGTCCAGATCCTCCAGCGAGATCCGCTTGCGCGACCGGGCCGCCATCGCGTTGCGCTTGCGCGCGCTGCGTTTGTCGGCGATCTGCCGGGCGATCCGGTCCTCGTCGACGACCAGCAGGTTGTCACCGGCGCCGGGCACCGCCGTGAAGCCGATGACCTGCACCGGCCGAGACGGCAGCGCCGATTCGACGTCGTCGCCGTGTTCGTCCAGCATCCGGCGAACCCGGCCGTAGGCGTCGCCGGCGACGATCGAGTCGCCGACGTTCAGCGTGCCGCGCTGCACCAGCACGGTGGCGACCGGACCGCGGCCCCGGTCCAGGTGCGCCTCGATCGCCACCCCCTGGGCCTCCATGTCCGGGTTGGCCCGCAGATCCAGGGCGGCGTCGGCGGTCAGCAGCACCGCCTCCTCCAACGCCTTGATGTTGGTGCCCTGCTTGGCCGAGATGTCGACGAACATGGTCTCGCCGCCGAATTCCTCCGGCACCAGGCCGTACTCGGTGAGCTGCCCGCGAATCTTGGCCGGATCGGCACCTTCCTTGTCGATCTTGTTGACCGCCACCACGATCGGCACGTCGGCCGCCTGGGCGTGGTTGATCGCCTCCACCGTCTGCGGCATCACGCCGTCGTCGGCGGCGACCACCAGGATGGCGATGTCGGTGGCCTTCGCCCCGCGGGCCCGCATCGCCGTGAACGCCTCGTGACCCGGGGTGTCGATGAAGGTGATCAGCCGTTCGTTGCCGTCCAGGTCCACCGACACCTGGTAGGCGCCGATGTGCTGGGTGATGCCGCCGGCCTCCGCTTCCCGGACATTGGCCTGGCGGATGGTGTCCAGCAGCCGGGTCTTGCCGTGGTCGACGTGACCCATCACGGTGACCACCGGCGGACGCGACTGCAGGTCCTCCTCGCCGCCCTCGTCTTCGCCGTAGGACAGGTCGAAAGACTCCAGCAGCTCGCGGTCCTCGTCCTCCGGGGAGACTACCTGCACGACGTAGTTCATCTCGCTGCCGAGCAGCTCCAGGGTCTCGTCGCCCACCGACTGGGTGGCGGTGACCATCTCGCCGAGGTTGAACAGCGCCTGCACCAGCGAAGCCGGGTTGGCGTCGATCTTCTCGGCGAAGTCCGACAGCGACGCGCCGCGGGCCAGCCGGATGGTCTCGCCGTTGCCGTGCGGCAGCCGCACACCGCCGACGACCGGCGCCTGCATGCTCTCGTATTCGGCGCGTTTGGCCCGCTTCGACTTACGGCCCCGCTTGGGGGCGCCGCCCGGGCGGCCGAAGGCACCG
>NZ_JBYCLB010000269.1:0-6195 GCF_057473705.1 Mycobacterium sp. TH-M15
GTAGCGGTCCCGGCCGATGTGCGGGTCGTCGACACCGGCCGCGGCCACCCGCAGCCCGGCCACGTCGAACTCCCGGCGGTTGTGGGTGAGGTCCAGCCAGCCCCGCTCGGTGAACGCCGCTCGCAGATCCTGCCAGGGCAGCGGCGTGCCGTAGACCCGGTGCGTCGGGTCGGTCAGGTACTTGGCCGGGTTCTTCAGCCGCGGTCCGAAGTAGTCGTTGCTGCCGAAGACGAAGACGCCGGGCATCGACAACAGGTCGCCGTAGGCCTGTACCACCGCCGGCACCGCCTTCGGGTGGGCCAGGTTGTCGCCGGTGTTGACCACCAGGTCCGGCTCCCAGCGGGCCAGCTGTCGCAGCCAGGCCTGCTTGTGCCGCTGGGACGGGCGCATGTGCACGTCACTGATGTGCAGCACCCGCAGCGGTGACGAGCCGGGGGCCAACACGCCCATGGTGACCTCACGCACCACGAAGGCGTTGCGCTCGATCACCGACGCGTACCCGACGGCCAGCGTGGCCGATCCGAGCGCGACCGATGCGGCCCGGGCGGCGGTTCTCCAAGCGGTTGAGGCGGCCATGGTGGTCAAGCCTACTGCGCCGCGGTTACGGCGGTGGTGGGCCGAGCAGTGGAATCGTGATCGGGGGCAGCCCCGGGATCTCGATCACCGTCGAACCGATCGGAGCCGGCAGTCCGCCCTCCGGCGGCGGCGGTGGTTCCGGTGGCGGCGGCGGGATACCGTTGCTGACCAGGATGGTGACGATCGACCCCGGGATGGTCCGGCCGCCGGGTGAGGTGCCGACCACCTCGCCGGCCTTGGCGGTGCTGTTGACCGAGCTCGGCTGATCGGCGACCTGGAAGCCGGCCTCCTTGAGCTTCTGCCGGGCCGCCTCCAGGTCCATGCCCGCCACACCGGGCACCTGCGAGTTGGGGCCGCCGTCGACGTACTGCGGGTCGGTCGGCGGCAGGCCCACCTCACCGAAGGCGGTGGCGATCGGCTTCAGCGCGGCGAACCAGGTGCGGGCCGGTTCGTTGCCGCCGAACAGGTCGCCGTCCCCGCAGTGCCGCAACGGGAACGAGCACAGGTCTGACGGCGAGCTGGAGTCGTCGAAGATGTAGGCCGCGGCGGCGTAGCGGTTGGTGAAGCCGAGAAAGCTCGACGAGCGGTGTGCCTCGGTGGTGCCGGTCTTGCCCGACATCGGCAGATCCCAGCCGGTCGCGCCGGCCGCCGGCGCCGCGGTCCCGCCGCCCACGGCGTCCTTGCTCATCGCGTTGGCCAGCGTGTTCGCCAGGCCTTCGGGGACCACCTGGTCACAGGTCTCGGTGGTGACCGCGATCTCCTTGCCGTTGCGGTCGACCAGCCGGTCGATCGGGTTCGGCGGGCACCACACCCCGCCGGAGGCCAGGGTGGCGGCCACGTTGGCCAGCTCCAGTGCGTTCACCTCGAACGGGCCCAAGGTGAACGACCCGATGTTCTGCGACTTGATGAACTCGGCCAGGCTCTGGTTGCTGTCCGGGTCGTAGTCGCGGGCGGTTCCGGGCTCGGCGTAGGAGCGCAGCCCGAGCTTGATCGCCATGTCCACCGTGCGCTCCACCCCGACCTGCGAGATCAGCTTCGCGAACGCGGTGTTCGGCGAGGTGGCCAGGGCGGTGGTGACGCTCATCGGCGACCGGTACGGGGCCACGTTCACCACACACCAGGTCTCCCGCGGGCAGCCTTTGGCGCCACCGCTGCCCAGCCCCTTAGCCTGGAAGCGGCCCGGTACCTCCAGCTCGGCGTTGATGCCCAGGCCCATCTCCAGCGCGGCGGCGGTGGTGAAGACCTTGAATACGGAACCGGCACCGTCGCCGACCAGCGAGAACGGCTGGGGCCGCATGGTCTCGCCGATGTCGCCGTTCAGCCCGTAGGTGCGGTTGCTGGCCATCGCCAGCACCGGGTGGGCATCCTTGCCGGGGGTGATCACGCTCATCACGTCGGCGACCCCTTCGATGGTGGGGCTGGCGTAGCTGTCCACCGCTTCTTTGACCCGGCCCTGAACCTCGGGGTCCAAGGTGGTGTGGATCTGGTAGCCGCCGCGAGCCACCTGCTCCTTGCTGATCCCGGCCCGGGACAGGTATTCCTGCACGTAGTCGCAGAAGAACGCCCGGTCGCCGGCGGCGATGCAGCCGCGTGGCAGCTCGTTGGGCTGGGGCAGGATTCCGAGCGGCTGTTGTTTCGCGGCGCGCAGCGTGTCGGCCTTGTCCGGTAGATTCTCGATCATGGTGTCCAACACCAGGTTTCGCCGAGCCAGTGCACCGTCGGGGTTGGTGTAGGGGTTCAGCGAGCTGGTCGACTGGACGATTCCGGCGAGCAGCGCCGACTGCTGCCAGTTCAGGTTCGATGCGTTGACGCCGAAGTAGGTTTGGGCGGCGTCCTGGACGCCGAACGAGTTGTTGCCGAACGACACCAGGTTCAGGTAGCGGGTCAGGATCTGCGATTTGGTGAAGGCCTTGTCCAGGGTGAGCGCCATCCGGATCTCCCGCAGTTTGCGGGCCGGGGTGGTCGCCACCGCCGCACGCTGCTCGGCGTCGGTCTGGGCGAGCACCAGCAGCTGGTAGTTCTTCACGTACTGCTGTTCGAGGGTGGAGCCGCCGCGGGTGTCGATGTCGCCGGAGGCGTATCCGGCCAACCCGGTCAGCGTGCCCTTCCAGTCCACGCCGTGGTGTTCAGCAAACCGCTTGTCCTCGACGGAGACGATTGCCAGCTTCATGGTGTCGGCGATTTTCTCGCTGGGCACCTCGAACCGGCGCTGCGCGTACAGCCAGGCGATCGTGTTGCCCTTGGCGTCGTACATGGTCGTCACCGCGGGCACCTCGCCCTCCACCAACTGGGCCGAGCCGTTGGCGACCACGTCGGAAGCGCGGTTGGACATCAACCCGACGCCACCGACCACCGGGAAAACCAATGCGGAGACCAGAACGCCGGCCAGCAGGCAGCAGAGGGCCAGCTTGGCCACCGCGGCGACGGTCTGGGGGCGCACCGACATGGGTACAACAGTAGCGGTGGGGCCCCACCGGTCCCGGGGGAAGACCACGCAACAGTGGTCCGGGCCGTCTACTGGATGGCCCCGAACCGACCCCTTCGGCGACGCCGGTGGGGGCGGTTCTGCGTCGTCGTCCGGATCGGACTGCACGGTCGTCCCAAAAAAATGACCGCCAGACGGTTGCGCGAACGCAATCTGACCACCTAACTTGTATGAGCAGTGCGACTCAGGTAACACTGCACTGCGCAACGTGGCGTAGATCGCCATGGCGGTCCACGCGCTATTGAATTAGGTGGCTGCGGTGGCGGCCGGGACGGAAGGATCGTCAGTGACAACTCCACGGACCGGATCTCGTAGGACTGGAACACAACCACCGTCGCCGACCCGGATGATGCTCCGGGGAGCCTACGACGAGAGCCGGATCGCGTGGGTGTCTCAAGCCCTGTGCCGGACCATCGATCCCGACGAGCTGTTCGTACGCGGCGCGGCTCAGCGCAAAGCCGCGGTGATCTGCCGACACTGCCCGGTGGTGATGGCGTGCCTGGCCGACGCCCTGGACAACCGGGTCGAGTTCGGGGTCTGGGGAGGCATGACCGAGCGGCAACGCCGAGCCCTGCTCAAGCAGCACCCCGAGGTCACGTCGTGGGCCGACCACTTCGCTGCGCAGCGCAAGCAGCGTGACGCTGGCTAACTCGGTTACCCGTCGCAAGGGACGCCGGTGGCGCCGGTCAACTGGTCGCCGATCGCGCGCAGGGCATCCAGGTCCGAGACGTCGAACGGCAGCGACGGCACCCCGACGATGTCCACCCGCGGGTTGGCTCCGGTGAATCGGGACAGCAGTCGGATCTCCCGTTTGGCGGTCGCGGCGCGTTCGGCGTGGATGTTCAGCACCGCCGTGGTCAGCGCCGCCGCACCGTTGGCCGTGTCCTTGCCCTTCTTGGTCAGGCCCTCGCGCAGCGTCTCCACGCCGTCGATCGCCCGCTCGGCCGGCAGTTCGCACAGCATCGGATGGGTGCGGTTGAGGATCAACCCGGCCAGCGGCATGTGCTCCTGGGACAACCGGTCGACGAAGAACGACGCCTCCCGCAGCGCGTCCGGCTCGGCCGCCGACACCACCATGAACTGGGTGCCCCGCCGCTTGAGCAGCTCGTAGGTGCGGTCCGCCTTCTCCCGGAAGCCGCCGAAGGTGGCGTCCAGCGATTGCACGAAGCTGGCCGCGTCGGCGAGCATCTGCGAACCGAGCACCGTCGACAGCGCCTTCATCGCCAGCCCGACCGCACCGGCGACCACCCGTCCGATGCCTCGTCCGGGTCCCAGCAGCAGCCGCCAGAGTCGGCTGTCCATGAAGTTACCCAGCCGCTTGGGTGCGTCCAGGAAGTCCAACGCGTTGCGGGACGGTGGCGTGTCCACCACCACCAGGTCCCAGCGGTCCTGGCTCAGCAGCTGACCGAGTTTCTCCATCGCCATGTACTCCTGCGTCCCGGCGAGCGAGGTGGCGACGGTCTGGTAGAACTGATTGTCCAGAATCGATTGCGCCCGTTCCGGTCCCGAGTACTGGATCACCATCTCGTCGAATGTGCGACGCATGTCGAGCATCATCGCGTGCAGTTCACCGGGGACTTCCGCGGCCAGCGGTACCCGCTGCGGGGTGTTGCCGAGGTCGTTGATCCCCAGCGCCTGGGCCAGCCGCTTGGCCGGGTCGATGGTGAGCACCACCACGGTGCGGCCGTATTCGGCTGCCCGCAGCGCCATCGCCGCGGCCGTGGTGGTCTTACCCACCCCGCCGGCACCGCAACAGACCACCACCCGGTTGGTCCGGTCGGACAACAGGGCCGCGACGTCGAGCGTCAGTGGCGTGCCGGTCCGCTCGGCCATCACCGAACCCCCTGTTGGATCAGTGTCTCGGAGAGTTCGTAGAGGGCCCCCAGGTCGACCCCGTCGGCGACCGTCGGCAGTTCCAGCCGCGGCACGTTCAGCTCCACCAGCTGGTCGGCGGCCTCGGCGCGGGCGGTGACCCGCGTCGCGTGCTGGATCGTCTCGGTCAGCAGCCCGGCGAAGTCGTCGTCGGTCAGGGTGATCCCGGCGGCGCCCAGGCCGGTGCGCACCGCGTCCGCGTCGACGACGCCTTCGGCGGCTTTCGCCAGTTCCGCCGGGGTCAGGTAGGCGGGGATGTTGCGGTTGACGATCACGCTGCCGATCGGCAGCCCCAGCTGCCGCAGCTCGTCGATCGCCTCGACGGTCTCCTGCATCGGCAGCGCCTCGAGCAGGGTCACCAGGTGAATCGCGGTCTCGTCGGAGTGCAGCAGCTTGACCACGCCGTCGGCCTGGGAGTGCACCGGCCCGCCTTTGGCCAGGTCGGAGACCGCCTTGGTGACGTCCAGAAAGCGGGCGATGCGCCCGGTGGGCGGCGCGTCCACGACCACCGCGTCATAGACCGGGCGTTTGGTCCGGCCGTCCTTCTCGGTGCGGACCACGATCTCCTTGATCTTGCCGGTGAGCAGCACGTCGCGCAGGCCGGGCGCGATGGTGGTGGCGAACTCGATGGCACCGACCCGGCGCATCGCCCGCCCGGCCAAGCCCAGGTTGTAGAACATGTCGAGGTACTCCAGGAACGCGGCCTCGATGTCGATCGCCAGCGCGTTGACCCGTCCGCCGCCTTCGGCGGTGGCGATTTTCACCTCGTCGTAGGGCAACGGAGGCACGTCGAAAAGCTGCGCAATCCCTTGCCGCCCTTCGACTTCGACCAGCAGCACCCGGCGTCCGCCGGCGGCGAGGGCCAGCGCCAGGGTGGCCGCGATGGTCGACTTTCCGGTGCCACCCTTGCCGCTGACGAAATGCAGCCGGGCCTTGGTCAGTCGCGCGGGCCAGCCGACCACGTTGTCACCGGTTGCTGTGGCTGCCACCCCTGCATGCTAACCAAGTGGCTTTCCCAGGTAGCGATAAGCTCGCCCCCATGACGGAACGCACCGTGTGGGAGTACGCCAACGTCGTGTTGATCACGCACGCCACCAAGCAGATCCTCGACCAGTGGGGTGAAGACGGCTGGGAGCTGGTCTCGGTGCTGCCCGGGCCGGTGGGGGAGAACCTGATCGCGTTCCTGAAACGTCCGAAGTGAGCACCGTGGCTGGATCGTCCTGGCGGGCGCGGCTGACCGAACTCGGCATCGAGCTGCCCGA
>NZ_JBYCLB010000270.1:0-1657 GCF_057473705.1 Mycobacterium sp. TH-M15
CACGTCGTCCAGCTCGGCGCCGACGATGCCGGCCACCGTCCGGCGCAGCCGCAGACCGGCCACGATGGTCACCTCGGCGGGGATGCCGATCAGGTACAGCCGGCCGATGCGCAGCAGCTGCACCGGGGCACGCTCGGCGATCGACGGCAGCACCCGGTTCAGCCGGGCACCGGGCAGCAGTGCGGCCTTGGGGGCGTGCGCGTCCCGCAGCCGTGGCGACAGTCGATAGGCCAGGTTGCGCACCAGGCCGTCGATCACCGGGTTGCGGCCCTGCTTGACCAGCGGGTGCAGCGGCCCGGGTCCTTCCTCGGTGCCGGCCAGCGCGGCGGCGCCGGCCAGCGCCGGTCCGGTGCGGTGGGTGCGGCCGTCGCCGGTGAATTCGGGCCGCACCACGAAGTCGGCGAGGTTGACGTAGCAGGAGCGCAGATCCAGACCGCCGGCGAGCACCTGACCCGGCCCGGCCGCCAGGGTTGTCGCGGCGGTGGTCTGCCGCGCCCCGATGATCCGGGTGTTCTCGAACTCGTCCTCGGTCGGCCCGCTGCCGGGGCGGCGGTTGAGGTTCGGCGACATGTCGCCGCTGTTGGTCTGGGCGAAGGCCGCCACCAGATCCGGCCGGCCGTCGGCCAGATAGTCGACCTCCCGGTCGAGCCGCTCCCAGCGGTACGCCGCGTAGCCCTTGTTGTCGCCGGTGATCAAGGTGTTCCGGTTGGTCATGCTGGTGCCGTGGGTGGCGAACCAGTTCAGCGCGCCGACCAGCCGACTGTCCCGCTCGATGCGCAACAGCGTTGTCTGTGGGTCGATTTCGTCCGGGAAGTGGTCCTTGTCGGCCGCCGGGTTGCGTCGGAACGCCGTCGGTGACCGGTTGATGCTCGCGTCACGCAGCTCCCCGGCCGCGATGCGCAGCTCCGCCGGGGCCAGGTCGGCGTGTGCGGCGGCGACGGCCTCCATGATCCCGTCGACGATCGCCCCGAACGTCTGCGGCCGGAAGCCGTGGGTGTTGGAGTTGTACGGCCAGTGGTCGCCGTATCCACCTGGGCCGCAATGGGTGTGGGTCGCGGTGAGCATCACGTTGGCGAACGTGTACCGGTCGCCGTAGATCGCGCGTAGCCGACGCAGCACCTCGTGGTGCACACTGCCCAGCAGCAGCGGTAGTTCGCAGACCACCAGTAGCAGCTGGGTGGCGGTGGCCGCGTCGGCGAGCAGGAAAGCGCGTGCGCGAAGCCGGTTGTGCAGCCCGGTGGTGACCTGGCTGTGCACCCCGTAGCCGAGCATGCCGCACTCGGCCGGCTCCCCGGTGATATCTCCGATGCCGCATCCGGCCAGGTACTCGGCTGCCATCGCTCAGCTGTTCGTCTTCGCGATCACCCGTTCGGCGAAGTGCTCCAGGTGACGGATCTTGTCCGCCAGCGGTTCGGTGTCCGGGCCGAGGACGTAAGGGACGCGGAAGCCGACGATAACGTCGGTGACGCCCTTGTCCTCCAGGCGTTTGATGCCGTCCAGGGTGAACCCGTCGAGGGAGATCACGTGGATCTCGAACGGCCCGGTGCGGCCCTCATCCTCGCGCAGCTGCCGTAGCCGTCCGATCATCTGGTCCAGGTCGTCGGTGCCGCCGCCGTGCATCCACCCGTCGGCCCGCGCGGCCCGCCGCAGGGCGGCG
>NZ_JBYCLB010000271.1:0-3764 GCF_057473705.1 Mycobacterium sp. TH-M15
ATTACCGGCGTTGGCCCAGCTCAACCCGACCCCCACAAATACCGAGACTACGAACTGGCCTGCGCCGCAGCCGCCGCATAACCGCGAAAGTCGAGAGAATTTGCCCTCCATGTAATATTTTCGTGTGGTCAACCGGGATCGCAGGAAGTGAACCCGGAGCGGCCGATGTGGGCCCGCTGAGAGTTGAACCTAGCTAACAAACCTGGCCGGGGCAACTCGACGGCAAGCATCATGAAACCTGCCCGCGAAATACCCTCGGTGCATCGGGTAAGCCACCAGTTACGTTCCCGCGACTGGCTTTCCGCACTCCTCGAACTGGTTTGGCTGCGGTGGCGTCGATCAGATGGACCTGTCGGCGGTCTACGGCGACCAACCGCAGCGATGGCTGGCGCCGGGCCGCCCAGGAGCCGTCGGCGGCGGTGGCGCTGATGCTGTATGTCTACTGCATCGGTGTGCGGTCGTCGCGGGCGATCGAGAAATCCTGGGGTTCTGATGTCGCCTTGCGGGTGATGTCCGCCAACCAGGTGCCCGATCACACCACGGTCGCCCGTTTCCGTTCTCGCCATCACGAGGCGGTGGCGGCGGTGTTCACCGGGTCGCTGCGGTTCTGCGCGCAGGCGAGGTTGGTCCATGTCGGGCGGGTCGCCCTCGATGGCACCAAGATGGGCTGTCCGGCGGCGCGGGAAGCCAACCGGACCAAAGAACGTATCGATACCGAGGTCGCCACGATGCTCACTGAGGCCGACGCGGGCCGATGTCGCCGGGGACAACCTCGTTCGGTGCCGAGGCCACCGGGGAGCTGCCCCGGCTCAGCTGCGTGCACCACCCCCGAGCACCTGCGCGGGGCCCCTGGCGTCGTCGGGACGCGGTCCGTCACCGCAGCATGGAAGGATGTCCGGGTGACGCCAGCAGCCGCCCGCTCCGGGCTCGACCTGAGTTATGTCGACAGCGCAATCCGCCCCCAGGATGATCTGTTCGGCCATGTGAACGGCCGGTGGCTGGCCGAGTACGAGATGCCGGCGGACCGCGCCACCGACGGGGCGTTCCGGTCGCTGTTCGACCGGGCCGAGGTGCAGGTACGCGAGCTGATCACCGAGGCCAGCCAGAGCGCGCCCGCGCCCGGCACCGACGAGCAGCGCATCGGCGACCTGTACGCCAGCTTCCTCGACGAGCAGACCGTCGCGGACCGCGGTGTCGCGCCGCTGCTCGACGAGTTGGCGGTGATCGACGCCGCCACCGACCGAGGCGCCCTGGCCGCGGCGCTCGGCACCCTGGAGCGCACCGGGGTCGGCGGCGGGGTCGGTTGTTACGTGGACACCGATTCGAAGGACTCCACCCGGTACCTGCTGCATCTGACCCAGTCGGGCATCGGGCTGCCGGACGAGGCCTATTACCGGGACGCCCAGCACGCCGAGGTGCTGGCCGCCTACCCGGGCCACATCGCGGTGATGTTCGCGCTGACCTACGGCGGCGACCCGGACGACCACGCCGACACCGCGGGACGCATTGTCGCGCTGGAGGGCCGGCTGGCCGCGGCGCACTGGGACGTGGTCAAGCGCCGGGACGCCGACCTCAGCTACAACCTGCGCACCTTCGCCGGCCTGCCCGGCGAGGCCCCCGGCTTCGACTGGGCGGGCTGGCTGGACGCCCTGGGCGGGGCGCCGGACCTAATCGCCGAGTTGGTGGTACGCCAGCCGGACTACCTGACCTCCTTCGCCGCACTCTGGGCGAGCGTCGATTTCGCCGACTGGCAGCGTTGGGCGCGCTGGCGGGTGCTCAACGCCCGCGCCGGGCTGCTCACCGACGCGCTGGTCGGCCAGGACTTCGAGTTCTACGGGCGTCGGCTCAGCGGTACCGAGCAGATCCGCGACCGGTGGAAGCGGGCGGTGGCCGCGGTCGAGGGCCTGATGGGCGATGCGGTCGGAAGGCTCTATGTGGCACGTCATTTCCCGCCGGCGGCCAAGGTCCGCATCGACGAGCTGGTGGCCAATCTGCGGGAGGCGTACCGGGTCAGCATCGATCGGCTGGACTGGATGACGCCGGCCACCCGGGAGCATGCGCTGGCCAAGCTCGACAACTTCACCCCGAAAGTGGGGTATCCGGCGAAATGGCGAGACTACTCGGCGCTGACCATCGATCGCGGTGACCTGTACGGCAACTACCAGCGTGGCTGCGCGGTCAACCACGATCGCGAACTCGCGAAGCTGGGCGGGCCGGTGGACCGCGACGAATGGTTCATGACGCCGCAGACGGTCAACGCCTACTACAACCCGGGGATGAACGAGATCGTGTTTCCGGCCGCGATCCTGCAGCCGCCGTTCTTCGACCCGGATGCCGACGACGCCGCCAACTACGGCGGCATCGGCGCGGTGATCGGCCACGAGATCGGCCACGGCTTCGACGACCAGGGCGCCAAGTACGACGGCGACGGGAACCTGGTCGACTGGTGGACCGACGACGACCGCACCGAGTTCGCCAGCCGGACCGCGGCATTGATCGCCCAGTACGAGGCCTACACGCCGCGTGCACTAGGCGGCGACAACCATGTCAACGGGGCGTTCACCGTCGGCGAGAACATCGGCGATCTGGGCGGGCTATCCATCGCGCTGCTCGCCTACCAGCTCGCCCTGGACGGTGGGCCGGCACCGGTGATCGACGGGCTCACCGGGGTGCAGCGGGTGTTCTTCGGCTGGGCGCAGGTCTGGCGGACCAAATCCCGTGACGCCGAAGCCATCCGGCGGCTTGCCGTGGATCCGCACTCGCCGCCGGAGTTC
This sequence comes from Mycobacterium sp. TH-M15, assembly GCF_057473705.1. Lineage (NCBI taxonomy): Bacteria > Bacillati > Actinomycetota > Actinomycetes > Mycobacteriales > Mycobacteriaceae > Mycobacterium > Mycobacterium sp. TH-M15. The sequence goes on from NZ_JBYCLB010000271.1 coordinate 2,775, forward strand.
CGCTGCAACGGGGTGATCCGCAACCTCGGCGCCTTCTACGACGCCTTCGACGTCGACCCGACCGATGCGCTCTACCTGGATCCGGCGGCGCGGGTGCGGATCTGGAACTGACGCCGTCGCCCCTCCTCACCGAACGTGCGCGTGTGTTCACGCTCGGCGGTCGAGCGTGCGCGTGAGCGCACGTTCGGCGGGGGCGGCCGCTACATCTGCCAGTCGGTCGAGCCGTCGGGCTTGGTGTGGCTGCCGACGGAGTTCTTCACGATGACCGGATCGCCACTGCCGAAGTTGTCGTAGAACCACTTGGCGTTGGCCGGGCTGAGGTTGATGCAGCCGTGGCTGACGTTGCGCTTGCCCTGGTCGGCCACCGACCACGGGGCGCTGTGCACGAAGCCGCCGCTGTTGTCGATCCGCACCGCGTCGTTGACGGTGACCTTGTAGCCCCAGTTCGAGTTGACCGGCACCCCGTAGGTCGACGAGTCCATCACCACGGTGGGGAACTTCTCCAGCACGTAGTAGGTGCCGTTGGGGGTCTCGTGTTTCCCGGCCGACATCCCCATCGACATCGGGAACGTCTTCTCGACCACCCCGTTCCGGGTGATGGTCATCTGGTGCGTGGCGTCGTCGGCGGTGGCGATCAGCGAGTCGCCGGTGCGGAAGCTCGACCGGGTGCCGGCCGCGTCGATGGTCACCGAGGTGTTGGCCGGCCAGAAGTTCAGCGGCCGCCAGCGCAGCTGGCTGGGGGTCATCCAGTAGAACTTGCCGGGCACCGACGGGCTCGACGAGATACTGATCGCCTGCTCGGCCGCCGCCTTGTCGGCGACCGGGCCCGGGAAGTTGATGATGATCGGCTTGCCCACCCCGACCATCGCACCGTTGACCGGGTTGAACGTCGGCGGGGCGAACGGTGCGGTGCCGGTGTACGGCGTCGTACCGTTCACGCCGACCGGAACGGCGGCCGGGACGTCGGGCACCGGCGCCGGAAGCGGCTCA
>NZ_JBYCLB010000272.1:0-7619 GCF_057473705.1 Mycobacterium sp. TH-M15
ACACCCCATGGACCTGCCGGCGCCGACGACGCCGCCGAATCCCATGCCCACCGTGCCGTCCGCGGCGGTCTCCGCCCCGCCGCCGGCGGCCGTCGCATCGGCCACGCCGCCACCGGCTCCGCCGCCCCCGGCGAGCGCGACCACCAGCGCCACCCCGCCGGCACCGCCGCCGCCACCCGCCGCAGGTGGGGTGGCGGGGTTCTTCCCGCCTTACCTCGTCGGCCCGCCGAGCATCGGGTTCGGCTCGCAGAGCGCGAGTGCCGGTTCCGGTGCGAAGAAGGCGGCGTCGACGCCCGAAGCGGCGGCGGCAAGCGCCGCGGCGGCCACGGCGGCTCGGGATCGCACGCGTGCGGGTCGGCGGCGGCGTGCGGGGATGCGTGACCACGGTGACGAGTTCGTGGACATGAACGTGGCTGCCTCCCCGGATCACGGCGGGCCGTCGTCGACGGCCTCCGGACACGGCGGCGGACCGTTGGGATTCGTCGGAACCCGGACCGGGGACGGCGCCGCCCCGGCCGGCCTGGCCACCGGCGCCGGGGACGAGTTGGGCGTCGGGCCGAGCGCCCCGATGCGCCCGGGCGGCTGGTGACGCAGACCGCCCCGGGTCAGGGCAGCAGCACCAGCGAGCCGACCGTCAGGCGCGCCTGCAGGTCCCGGTGTGCGTTCGCCGCGTCGGCGAGCCGATAGCGCCCGCTCACCGTCACCCGGACCGAACCGGCCGCGATCGCGTCGAACAGCTGGCCGGCCCGCCAAGCCAGCTCCTGCGGGCTGCGGGTGAAGTGGGCCAGCGTCGGGCGGGTCAGGTACACCGACCCGGCCGCGTTGAGCCGCTGCGGGTCGACCGGGGGAACCGGCCCGCTTGCCGCGCCGAAGAGCGCCAGCGTGCCGCGCACCGCGAGGCTGGCCAGGCTGGCGTCGAACGTGGTCGCCCCGACCCCGTCGTAGACCGCGGCCACCCCCGCGCCGTCGGTGAGCTCGCGGACCCGCGCCGCGAAGCCGGCCGGATCGGCGCCGGGGTAGTCCAGCACCTCAGCGGCGCCGGCGGCCCGAGCCAGGTCGGCCTTGCCCGGGGTCGAGACGGTGGTGAGCACCCGGGCGCCCAGGGTGGTGGCCCACTGGGTCAGGATCAGCCCGACCCCGCCCGCCCCGGCATGCAGCAGGATGGTGTCGCCCGGCGCGACCGGGTAGACCGACGTGATCAGGTAGTGCGCGGTCAGCCCCTTCAGCAGCGCGCCGGCCGCGACGTCGAGGTCCACCCCGGGCGGCACCGTGGCCACCGCCGCGGCCGGCGCGGTGCAGTATTCGGCGTAGCCGCCGTGCGCGGCCGCGGTCACCACCCGGTCACCGACGCGCGGCGTGGTCACCCCGGCGCCGACCTCGGCGACGGTGCCGGCCGCCTCGTTGCCGACCACGAACGGCAGCTCGGCCGGGTACACCCCGGAGCGGAAGTAGGTGTCGATGTAGTTGACCCCGATCGCCTCGGCCCGGATCAGCACCTCGCCGGCCGCGGGGGAGGGACGGGGCTTCTCGACGTAGCGCAGGACGTCCGGTCCGCCGGTCTCGGCGACTTCCACAGCGTGCATGCCGACTATCATCCTGAAGGCGTGAGGCTCCGATGAAGCTGGCCCGGCCGGACATCTTCCATCCGCGGATCGTGCTGGCCGGCGGTCAGCCGCCGGCCGGCGGCGACGACGAGGGTCTGGTGGGCGCGCTGCGCGGCCGCGGCCTGCACGCCCACTGGCTGGCCTGGGACGATCCGCAGGCGCTCCGCGCCGACCTGGTGATCCTGCGCGCCGCCCCGGACCGGGCCCGGCTGCAGGATTTCCTGGCCTGGGCGCACCGGGTGCCCAACCTGCTCAACCCGCCCGACGCGATCGCCTGGAACGCCGAGCCGCGCTACCTGCTGGACCTGCAGCACGACGGGGTGCCCACGCTGGCCGGGCCGGAGCCGGAGCCGACGACGGCGCTGGTCTTCTTCGGCGGCGGGCGGTCACACGCGTTCGGCGCGGCCGGCGCCGACCCCGACTTCGAGCTGTGGGACCTGGGCCGGTTCGCGCTGCGGGTCGCCGCGGAGCGGCTGAGCATCCGGATCGACGAGCTGCTCTACGCCCGCGCCGACGTGGTCGGCGGGCCGGCCGACGCACGCCTGGCGGGCCTGGATCTGGTTGCGCCGCAGCTGGGTTGGCGGCAGCTGACCGGCGCCGAGCGGGACGTGGCGCAGCGCGGGTTCGTGCTGGCCGTGGAGTCAGCCCTAGAGCGGCTCGGGTTGGGTCCGCTGTCGCATCGACGCCCATAGCGCGGCGGTGGCGCCGGTGCACAGCACCGCCCCGGCGACGTGCAGCGCGACCAGCGCGGCCGGCACCCCGGTGAAGTACTGCACCACCCCGACCAGCCCCTGTGCGCAGGCCAGCGCGACCACCACCGCCAGCCGCACCAGCACCGGGCGGGCCGCCCGCACCGTCACCAACCCGAACGTCAACCCGACCAGCAGCGCGACGAAGGCGACGAAGAGCGCCGCATGCAGGTGCGCCAGCGCCTCGATCGGCAGCCGCAGCCGCGGCACCGGCCGGTCGGCGCTCTTGTCGCCGGCGTGCGGCCCGGCGGCGGTGACCAGCGCCCCGGCCACCAGCACCGCGGCCAGGGTGGTCGCACTGAGCAGGGTCAGCCCGCGTAGCGGGGCGGGGGCGCGCCGGCGCACCACGGCCGACTCGTCGTCGGGTTCACCGACCTTGACGTAGAACAGCACCGACAGCCAGACCATCGTCATCGACAGCAGCAGGTGCACGCTCACCGTCCACCAGACCAGCCCGGTGCGCACGGTGATGCCGCCGACCACCGCCTGCACCACCGTCGAGGCCGGCATCAGCCAGGCGTAGGCCAGCACCTCGGCGCGTCGCCGCGCCCGGGTCACCGCCAGCAGCGCCAGCACCGAGGCGATCACCACGGCGATGGTGACCATCCGGTTGCCGAACTCGATGGCCTGATGCACCCGCGGCACCTCGGCGACCGCGACCGGCACGTAGCTGCCCGGGAAGCACTGCGGCCAGGTCGGGCAGCCCAGCCCGGATTCCGTGACCCGGACGATGGCGCCGGTCACGGTGATCAGGCCCTGGGTGGCCACCACCGCCCCGACCAGCACCCGCTGGGTGCGCAGGCTGGGCAGCGGCAGCAGATTCACCAGCCGCATCAGGGATCGTCCGACAAGCACCAAATGATCCTACGCTGCGTAGTAGGAACGCTAGGCGGGCCGTAGCAGCGCCACCAGAAAATCCGAGCCGTCGGTGAACGGGCGCAGGTCCCAGGTGGACAGCAGCAGATCCTGGGCGAAGCCGGCGGTGGCGGCGTCGTCGAAGAACTCGCGGTACTCGTAGCCACGGCCGGCGCCGAAGCCGATCGCCGCCCGGCCGTCGTCGGCCAGGTGCGCCCGCAGCCGCTGCAGCACCCGGCCGCGGGTGCTCGGCGCGGTGAACGGCATGACGTTGCCGGCGCAGACGATGACGTCGAACGGGTCGGTGATGCCGCGGGCGGTGAGGTCGAGCTCGGCGAGGTCGCCGACCAGGTAGCGCGGCCCGGGATGGTCCTGCTCGGCGGCCGCGATCAGCTCCGGGTCGACGTCGACGCCGACCACCCGGTGACCGGCGGCGGCCAGAAAGTCGCTCACCCGGCCCGGTCCGCAGCCGGCGTCGAGGATGTGGGCGCCGCGCGGGGCGAGCGCGTCCACCAGCCGGGCCTCACCGCCGAGATCGTCACCGCCGCGGGCCATCTCGCGGAACCGTTCGATGTACCACCGCGAATGCCCGGGGTCGTGGGCGACCTTCTGCATCCAGAGACTCTGCTCCACCATTCCAGCATTGTCGCAGGCGGTGCCGCCGGTCAGCTGAACCGGAACCAGCGCAGCGCCCCGACCGCCGCCACCGCACCCCACACCAGCAGCGCGACGACGCCCAGCCAGTCGACCGAGAGCGCCAACGCCTGGCCCAGCGCCTCGGTCAGCGCACCGGACGGGGTGAGCCGGGCCACCCAGCGGGCCCCCGCCGGCACCGTCTCGTGCTCCAGGGTGAGCGCGGCCAGCCCGCCGAAGACGAACCACATCAGGTTGGCCACGCCCAGCACGATCTCGGCGCGCAGGGTGCCGCCGAGCAGCAGGCCAAGCGCGGCGAAGACGGCGGTGCCCAACGCGATCATCGTCGCGCCCAGCAGCAGCCCCGCCGGATGCGGACGCCAACCGAGCGCGAAACCGATCACGCCCAGCAGCGTCGCCTGCAGGAAGACCGTCGTCACCACGGCCAGCGACTTGCCGGCGATGATCCCCCAGACCGGCAGCGCGGTGGCGCCCAGCCGTTTCAACGCGCCGTAGCGGCGGTCGAAGCCGACCGCGATGGCCTGGCCGGTGAATGCGGTGGCGATCACCGCCAGCGCCATGATCAGCGGCAGGAACGTGGTGGCCCGGGCGGCCCGGTCCGCCCCGAACGAGCCCAGCGGCAGCAGCGCCGCCCCGACCAGCAGGGTGATCGGGATGAACATGGTGACCAGCAGCTGCTCGCCGTTGCGCAGCAGCAGCTTCAGCTCCAGGCCGTACTGGGCGGCCAGCATCCGCGGCACGGTGTTCGGCCGCGGGTCGGGGGAGAAGGTGCCGGCCGGGAAGTGTTGGCGATCATCGGTGGTCACGGCCGCAGCTCCCGTCCGGTCAGCTGCAGGAAGACGTCCTCCAGGCTGCGCTGCTCGACCCGCAGGTTGGTGGCCAGCACGTCCAGCCGGGCGCACCAGGCGGTCACCGTCGCCAGCATCTGCGGGTCCACCTGCCCGGTCACCAGGTACTCGCCGGGCAGCGCCTCACTGACCCGGCACTCCTCCGGCAGCGCGGAGACCAGCAGCGACAGGTCGAGTCGGGGCGGGGCGGTGAACCGCAGCTGGCCTTCGGCGCCGGCTCGGGTCAGCTCGGCCGGCGTCCCGTCGGCCACCGCCGCGCCGTGGTCGATGATCAGAATCCGGTCGGCGAGCTCCTCGGCTTCCTTGAGGTGGTGGGTGGTCAGCACCACGGTCACCCCGTCGCGGCGCAGCGCGTCGATCAGCTCCCAGACGATCAGCCGGGCGTGGGCGTCCATGCCGGCGGTCGGCTCGTCGAGGAAGACCAGCTCGGGCCGGCCGACCAGCGCGCAGGCCAGGGCCAGCCGCTGCTGTTGGCCGCCGGAGAGCCGACGGTAGGTGGTGCGCGCCACGTCGGTGAGGCCCAGCGTGGCCAGCAGCCACCGCGGATCCAGCGGGTTGGCCGCGTAGCCGGCGACCAGGTCCAGCATCTCGCCGGCCCGCGCCGCCGGGTAGCCGCCGCCGCCCTGCAGCATCACCCCGACCCGTGGCCGCAGCCGCTGGTGGTCAGCGATCGGGTCCAGGCCGAGCACCTCGATGGTGCCGGCGTCCGGGTGCAGGAAGCCCTCGCACATCTCGACGGTGGTGGTCTTACCCGCCCCGTTCGGGCCGAGCAGCGCGAACACCTCGGCGGTGTGCACGTCGAAGTCCAGGCCGGCGACCGCGGTGGTCTCCCCGAATCGTTTGCCTACGCCACGCAGGCGCACCGCGGCCTCCGCGGCGGTCGGGTTGACGGCGATCACGGGGAATCAGCGTAAGCGCCGGGCGCGGCCCGGTGTCGGGGGGCCTGGTCCGGGCGGACCGGCGGGACGGGGGGCGTCGGCGTCACGGACGGGGTGATGCCGGGTTCGGGTTCCGGCGGCGCCCGCCAGGGCAGCCGGCGGTGGGTGAGCCCGATCAGCGCCGCGACGATCAGCGTGCTGGCCACGGTGGCGTCCACGATCTGGAACAGCGCGAACCGGTCGCCGTTGGCCGTCGGCCCGAAGATCCCCACCATCAGCGTCACCGCGATCACCGCGGTCCGGAAGCGCGGCCGGGTGGCCCACGCGGCCAGCGGGATGATCGCCCACAGCAGATACCACGGCTGCACCACCGGGAAGAGCAGCACGGTGAGCCCCAGCGCCACCCCGAGGCCGCCGACCGGGTGCAGCCGCCCCCGGAAGACCACCCACAGCAGCCAGGTCACCAGCACCGCGATGATCAGCACGCCGATGCCACGGGTCAGCGACAGCACCGCGGTGGTGTGGTCGCCCAAGCCCAGCAGGATGCCCAGCTGGCCGGTGGCCAGCGCCAGCAGCGTCGGCGGCGACATCCAGCTGCGCACCACGTTGGCGGTGCCCAGGGTGTAGATCCAGCCGAACCCGAGCCGGCTCGTCCAGCCGATCACGCCGATCACCGCCACCGTCACGGCTGCGGTAGCGCCCCCGGCAACCAGGAATCCGCGCAGGTCGCCACCGCACCGTCGGGCCAGGGCCATCGCGACGAAGCCCAGCGCCAGCAGCGACGGCAGCTTGACCTGCGACGACATCGTGATCAGCACCGCACCGGCGAGCAGCTCGGCCAGCGGCAGCCACGCCCGCCACTGGGCCCGGTTCCGCGGCCAGTGCAGCGGCGACGGCGCCAGCGGTCGCGACGACTCGACCCCGCGCAGCGCGAACTCGGCGCCGGTCAGCATCAAGCCGAGCATCAGCGCCTCGTTGTGGATGCCGGCCACCAGATGCATCAGCAGCAGCGGATTTGCCGCACCCAGCCACAGCGCGCTGACCTCGGCCACCCCGCACCGGTCGGCCAGCCGTGGCACCGCCCAGACGATCAGGCCCACCCCGATCAGCACCACCAGCCGATGGCAGAGCACCGCGGCCACGATGTTCTCCCCGGTCAGCGCGGAGATGCCCCGACCGATCCAGAGGAACAGCGGGCCGTACGGGGCCGGGGTCTCCCGCCACAGGCTCGGCACCGAGAGGGTGAACACCTGGTCCAGGCCGAGTGCGGAGGCGGGCCCGACCCGGTACGGGTCCAGGCCGAGCCGGGCGATCTGGCTCTGGGCCAGATAGGAGTAGACGTCTTTGCTGTACATCGGCGGCGCCACCAGCAGCGGCAGCATCCACAGCAGCAGGGTGCGGTCCAGCTGGCTGCGTGACATCCGCCGGCGACGGAGTGTGAACCGGCCGAGCATCAGCCAGGCGAGCGCCATCATCACCGCGCCGGTGGTGGTCATGGTCAGCGCCACCGTGGCCAGCCGGGACGGCAGGTTGAGCAGCCGGACCCCGAAGGTGGGGTCCTGGATCACCGGGCGGGCGCCGGCGCCGAGCGCGCCGATCGCCATCAGCACGGTTCCGGTGCCGCCGAACAGCCGGGTGCGGCGCAGCGCGACCAGCTCGACGTCGTTCAGCGGTGAGCCGACGGTGCGCTCGTCGCTGTGCCAGTGCGCGATCGACTCGCTGAGCTGATGCGGGCGCGCGGGCATTACTGCAGCGTAGCGGCCGGTATCCCGAGCTCCCCGGCAACCGCAGGCGCGGTGACTGATCTCGTCGCGGCTCAACACGAGCTTGTCACGGTCGGGCAGCATCGGCTCCGCGGAGGCCACGCCGCTCGACCCGCCGACGATCAGCCCGAGAGCCGGCAGGATGCGGATCATCGCTCGCGGCCGCCGGCCGGATTGTTGGCGGCGTAACCGGAACATGTCAAAGTCGGTGAGACAGCTTCTTATGCGGATTTGATGAGTGCGTCGGGGGTTGGCTGGTTGATCCAGG
>NZ_JBYCLB010000273.1:0-2466 GCF_057473705.1 Mycobacterium sp. TH-M15
TGGCGACGAACGCCACCCCGCTGGTGGCCACCGCGGTGCGCAGTTCGGTCAGGATCAGGGTGGCCACCGGTTCCGGCGGATCCGGCAGCAGCGCGTCGACGTCGGCGACCAACAGCACCCCGCCGCCGTCGCGGATCCGGGCCACCCCCGCCTTCACGGCGGCCAACCGGTCGTCGGCGCCCAGCGCCCCGACCTCGGGGCCGTCCAGCTCGACCAGCCGCCGCGATGCGCAGACCGCCCGCACCAGCGTGGTCTTGCCGACGCCGGCCGGGCCGGAGACCAGGACGCCGAGATTGGTTCCGGCGCCGAGCGTTTCGAGCAGCTCGGGCTCGTCGAGGGCCAGCTTGAGCCATTCGGTGAGCTTGTCGATCTGGGCGCGGCAGCCTTTGAGGTCGTCGAGGGTGAGTTCGGGTGCGGCGGCCGGTTCGGTCACCGTGGCCGTTGCGGGCGCCGTGGGCGCCGCGGCCGTCGGGGATGCCGACGCGGGCGGTGCGGCCGGTGCCGGCCGGCCCCCGGGCGGCTCGGCGGTAGCGGTCGCGGTGGCCGAGCCCCACGTCACCGACGAATTCGGTTGCACGCTAACCGGACCGGCCGGATCGACCCCGGTGACGGTCAGCAGCTCGGATGTCCAGCTGATCCCGACCGCGGCGGCGAGTGCGGCGGTGGCTTCGGAGGTGGAGGTGCCCGGACCCAGATCGCGGGGGAGCAGCGAAACGGCGTCACCGACGGTCATCACCTTGCCCAGCAGCGCCTGACGCAGGGTGGCCGGCGGCACCGACTCGGCGGCCAACGCCGAGCCGCTGAGGCTGACCGACCGCGCGCCGTAGACGGTCACTGGGGCGACGATCACCTGGGTGCCGTCGCGCAGCCCGGCGTTGGACAGCGTCACGTCGTCGAGCAACACCGTGCCGGTCGGGCTGTCCGGCGTGGCCAGCGCGACCACCGCCGCGGTGGTTCGGGCGCCGGTCAACGACACCGCATCCAATTCCCGGATACCAAGGGCAGCAACGGCTTCCGGATGCAGCCGAATCACACCGCGGCGTGCGTCAACGGCGGCGGTGTTCAGCCGGGCGATCAAGGCGAGGTGGTGAGCGGCGTCGCCGCGGGCGGTGGCCATCTCAGCGGCGTCCGGGTTTCCGCAAGCCCAGCCGCGCCATCGATCGGCGGTGCGGCTGGGAGCGGCGGATCGCCCGGCGGGCGGCGCGGCGTTGCTTGGGTTTGTCCTCCCAGGATTCCGGGTGGGCGGCCACCCAGCGCAGGCTGCGGATCGCGAACGGAATGTGGCACAGGTAGGCAACGATCAACACCAGTACCAGGACGTAGGGGAACAGGAACGCCGCCGCGGCCGCCATCGCCAGCACCGCCAGCAGCAGCGCGGCCAGGTGCGGCGGCACCGATACGGCGTGCATCTTTTTCATCGGGATCCGGCTGACCAGCAGCACCGCGGTGAGCGCAACCCAGGCGCAGACGAACCACTGCGAGGTCCACCAACCGCCGCCGAACTGCAGCTTGGCGGCGAGCAGGCCGATCAACATGATCGCGCCGGCCGGTGCGGGCATGCCGACGAAGAACTCCTTCGCGTAGGCGGGCAGGCCGGTCTCGTCGAGCAGTGTGTTGAACCGGGCCAGCCGCAGCACCACGCAGACCGCGTACAGCAGCACCGCGATCCAACCGATCGCCAGCGGCGACAGCAGCGACAGGTAGATCACCACCGCCGGCGCCACCCCGAAGTCGACCGCGTCGGCCAGTGAGTCGAGCTCGGCGCCGATCCGCGACTCGGCGTCCAGGATGCGGGCCACCCGGCCGTCCAGGCCGTCCAGGATGGCCGCCGCCCCGATCAGCGCGATCGCGATGTGCGCCTGGTGATCGAGGGCGAACTTGATCGAACTCAGCCCGGCGCAGATCGCCAGCACGGTCATCGAGCTGGGCAAGATGTGCAGGCCCACCGTCCGCCGGGACCGGCTGGTGCTCATGAGAGCTGGGCCAACACGGTCTCACCGGCGACGGCGCGCTGACCCACCGCGACCATCGGGTCGGTTCCGACCGGCAGGTAGGTGTCCAGCCGCGATCCGAACCGGATCAAGCCGTAGACGTCGCCGACCGCCAGCCGGTCGCCGGCTCGCGCGTCGCAGACGATCCGCCGCGCCAGCAACCCGGCGACCTGAACCGCGATCACCTCGGCGCCGGACGCGGTGCGGATCCGCACGCTATTGCGCTCGTTCTCGGAGCTGGCCTCGTCCCGGTCGGCGGAGCCGAACCGCCCGGCGCGGTGCAGCGCGGCGAGCACCTCTCCACTCACCGGCGCCCGCTGGACGTGTGCGTCCAGCAGCGACATGAAGATGCTCACCCGGGGCAGCGGGGTGTCGGGCAGGCCCAGTTCCGGGGGCGGGGTCGCGGTGTCGACGGTGCAGATCACCCCGTCGGCGGGGGCGACCACCGCGCCCGGCCGGGTGGGCGAGACGCGGC
>NZ_JBYCLB010000274.1:0-1586 GCF_057473705.1 Mycobacterium sp. TH-M15
GCCGATCACCGTGGGCTTGGGCAACTGCAACATCAATCCGACTCCGTTTTTGAAGCCGGGGAACGGGACAGCATCGCTGTAGATGTCGGTTTGCCACGAGGTGACCGGGTTGCCGTCGATCGCCAGCCCGGCGTCACCCGGATTGTCGGCTTCGCCGTCGGGGGAGAAGACCGTCGCCTTCGTGGGCTTGACGATGCTGCCCGCCGGCGCTGAACTGGCGGGCGACGACGTTGGTGTGTTCAGGCCGAGTTTGTCGTTGTTGAGGCCACCGCCAAGATGGCCGAAGACCTTGCTGACTACGGACGCCATCACCAGCAGGGCCACCACCAGGATGGCGACTCCCGCGCCGATACCGATCAGCAGGTTGCGGCGTCGCTGGGCGAAGAGCACAGGGTCCCGTGCGGTGGTGGGGCGGGAAGCGGCTGGCGGCGGGGATTCGTCGTCGATCGGACCGAGTACCTCGGTGCGGTCGGCCACCGCTGTCGCCTGCTGCAGCAGGTTCAAAAGTGTTGATGCACTGCGTATCCCGCCATCTTCTTGAACAGCGCGGACAGCGACCGCGGAGATCTGGAAGGGGATGCCCTGATCGATCACGGTGGGTTCGACGGGTTGGCCGGCGGCATCTCGCTGGGCTGGCGCCAGGCCGCTACGCACCCCGGCCTCCGGCAGTGGCCACCGGTTGACCAGCAGGGCATACAGTGTCGCTCCGAGTCCGCGAATGTCGGCCTGCGGGTTGGCGTCGGGCATCGGCGCCGGGTAGGCCAGCACGACATCGCCCTCGATGCTGACGCGCACCCGGCTGGGGTGGTCGATCGACAGGGCGACACCGGCGCGATGCGCCGCGTCAGCGGCGGCGGCCAACGATTGCATCGCCCGGATGGCGCCGACGGGCGACGGTGAGGTGTCGGCAACCTCTTGCAATGAACCGCCGCGGATCCACTCGGAGACCACCAAGCCGCCGGAACTGGTGTGGACGACGTCGAGCACTCGGGCGACACCGGGCTTGTCGATCCGGCTGAGCCGCAAGGTCCGGGACAGGGCCTCTTGCAGCACATCGCCGGGCAGGGCCCCGTCCGGGTCAACGAAAGTCAGCGCCACCTGCCGATCCAGCGCCGTGTCTAGCGCCTGCCAGAACTGTAGGGGAGGTGCGCCGCCGTGGAAGACCAACAGCCGATAGCGGCCACCGGCGATACGGGCGCCGGGTACCAAGTGAACGTCGTCAGGCGGCGATGACGGTTCCCCGGCCCGTTCGCGGGGCGCGTCGAATGGAATCGGCCCGCGGGCGGGATCGGCCGGGAAATCGCCGTTCGGCTGGTCAGACGGGTGTGGCGGCGCGACCCGCTCAGGTTCGACGTGGGCTGAAATATCGGGCTCGACGTTGTCGGCAACCGGCCCGGGCAACTCAGAGGGTAGCTCGGTGTCTGACGCCGAACGTGATGAGGCGCTCTCCACTGGGCGGTCGGTCACCTCCGGTCCTTTCGCTATCCGAGCGTTGGCCACCCCCGCCGGAGGCCTGCGCCGGATCGGCTCCTGGACCGCATTTACCCCCGGCGGTGACGAATTGCTCTGCTCAGGGTACGTGACTG
>NZ_JBYCLB010000275.1:0-2232 GCF_057473705.1 Mycobacterium sp. TH-M15
CGGCGGGCCAAGCGGCTGATCGTCTTCGACGTCGACTCGACCCTGGTGCAGGGCGAGGTGATCGAGATGCTGGCCGCGCGGGCCGGGGCGCAGGACGCGGTGGCGGCGATCACCGCAGCGGCGATGCGCGGCGAGCTGGACTTCGCCGAATCACTGCACCAGCGGGTGGCCACCCTGGCCGGTCTGCCCGCCGGGGTGATCGACGAGGTTGCCGCCGAGTTGCAGCTGACCCCGGGGGCGCGCACCACGCTGCGTACGCTGCGCCGGCTGGGCTACCAGTGCGGGGTGGTCTCCGGCGGCTTCCGGCAGGTGATCGCAGCGCTGGCCGCCGAGCTGAAGCTGGACTTCGTCGCCGCCAACGAGCTGGAGGTGGTCGACGGCGTGCTCACCGGCCGGGTGGTCGGCCGGGTGCTGGACCGGGCCGGCAAGGCCGAGGCGCTGCGCGAGTTCGCCGCCCGGGCGGGGGTGTCGATGGCCCAGACGGTGGCGGTCGGCGACGGCGCCAACGACATCGACATGCTCGCCGCGGCCGGGCTGGGGGTGGCGTTCAACGCCAAGCCGGCGCTGCGGCAGGTGGCCGACGCCTCGCTGAGCTACCCCTACCTGGACACCGTGCTGTTTCTGCTCGGCGTCACCCGCGCTGAGATCGAGGCGGCCGACGCCGTGGACGGGGTGGTGCGCCGGGTGGAGATTCCGCCGGAGTAGCGGGTGCTGGCCCAGACGATCAGCGTATGACGACGCATCGCTCCCCCTGGTGTCGTGGTCACAGCACCGCGCCCACCAGCGCCAGCGGCAGGATGCCCAGGTCGGCGGCGGCCGGGATGCCGATCGCGTCGAGTGGGTGGCCCTGGGCGAGTTCGTAGGCGACCTCGTGGTAGTCCAGTTCGGGCAGGGTGAACAGCAGCGCGCTGGCCACGTCGATCTGCGGCGCGCCGGTGTGCGGCGGGAAGATGCCGAACAGATCGTGCAGCGTGGTCGGCACCGGGTGCAGCACCGAAAGCTGGCTGCCGGTGATGGCGCCGGCGGACCGGATGAGCTCGTCGGCCCAGGACGGCAGCGAGTACCCGTAGTTGCTCGGGCTGATCAGGTCTTTGAATGCGTCGGTGATACCGGTTTCCAGGCCGTTGAGCAGGGCCTGCGGAATCTGCTCCAGCACGCTGGCGTCCGGCAGGAAGCCCAGCGGGGTCGGATCGTTGGCGTCGACACCCTGGTCCCAGCCGCCCAGGTAGCTGTCGATGGTGTTGCCGTATCCCAGGTTCACCAGCACCGACAGGTCCGGCTGCAGCAGGTCGACCAGCGGCTTGCCCACGAACGGGAGCAGCTCGAACGGCGCCAGCAGCGGCAGCGTGTGCGTCGGCAGCATGAAGTAGTCGGTCATGCCACCGGAGGTGGGCAGCTGGATCGCCTCTTGAAGTTGAGTGGACGTCAGGCCCAGGTAGGTGGTGTGCTCCAAGGCGATGCCGAGGGTGGCGTTCAGGTCGGAGAGGAAGTCGATCGGGTAGCGCGGGGCGTCGGCGAAGCCGTCGTACTCGTGGGTGTAGATGTCGGTCGGGTAGTAGTCGTCCGGGGTGGCGCCGCTGAACGTGATCCCCAGGCTGGGGATGGTGTCGTGCGGGGCGCCGGGCAGGTTGTAGCGCTCCAGTAGGCCCCCGTCGGGGTTCTGCGGGTCGCCGATCATCACGAAACGCAGGTCGTCGCTGGGAACGCCGTCGGCGTGGAGTTGCTGCATGGCGGAGGTCTCCACGTCGGCGCCCTGCGAGTAGCCGAACACCACCACCGGGTTTCCCGAGGTCACGCCACCGAGGTGGCTGTCGACCGCGTCGACCAGGCTCTGCGCGCCCTGTCTCACCGACGGGTCGTACATCTCGCCGAACGGGCCCAGGAACGGATACAGCCCCTCCGGGGTGGTCACCACCTGCGTCGGGCCGGTGAAACCGAGCGGGCCCAGGAACTTCTCCATGGCGGCATCGACATAGGCCTGACCGGGCGTCGATATCCCGCTGGCGCCGACGATCAGCCCGGGACCGTCGCCGAGCGAGTCTTCGCCGCCGGTCAGCTGCACCGTCCGGACCTGGACGTCCGGCGGTGCCGGCGGGGTCGAGGCCGGCGCGATCAGCCCGGCGCCGACGATCGCCACCCCGGCGGTGAGGTACCGAAGAAACATGAATCCCCCTGAAACGTGAACTGCGATCCGCTGTGAGCAGGCCGTGACGATCATTGCAACACGATCAT
>NZ_JBYCLB010000276.1:0-1626 GCF_057473705.1 Mycobacterium sp. TH-M15
GTATCCGCCGCGGTACGGCCAGCCGATCGCCGATTTTCAATTCCCCCAGCGGTATCCAGCCGTCGATCGTCAGGAACGGGTGATTCGCCGTCGCCTCGACCTCACGACCGGAGACAAGCCGAAGCTTGAACACCTCACGGTGGCCGCTGGGGAAGACATTGGTCATCGGCCGGGCCACCATCCGCAGCCGCTCGTCCAGCGACCACACCAGTGGCCGCTCACCGGTGCGCAACAGCTCGCCCAGCGTCACCTCGGCGCCGGTGTCGGCCCGCAGAATGCGAGTCGACGCGGTCAAACAGCCCGACTCACGCAGGTCGGCCAGCATCGGCTTCTTGTCGGTGCGCTGCTCCGGGCCGCGGTTCAGCTGGCTGATCGCGATGACCGGCAGCTCCAGCTCCTTGGCCAACAACTTGAGATTCCGGGAGAACTCCGAGACCTCGACCTGACGCGACTCGAACTTCTTGCCCGACGTCATCAGCTGCAGGTAGTCGACCACCACCAGCCGCAAGTCGGCCTTCTGGCGTAGCCGGCGCGCCTTGGCCCGGATCTCCATCATGGTCAGATTCGGCGAATCGTCGATATACAGCGGCGCCTCGCTGATCTCGCTCATCCGCCGGGCCAGCCGAGTCCAGTCGTCGTCGCTCATCCGGCCCGACCGCATGTCGGCGAGCTTGATCTTCGCCTCGGCGCTGAGCAGCCGCATGACGATCTCCGACTTGCTCATCTCCAGCGAGAAGATGACGCTGGACAGCCGGTTCTTGATCGAGCAGGACCGCATGAAATCCAGGCCCAGGGTGGAGTTGTGGGTGGGCACCATCCCGTCGCCGGCCAGGTACAGGTGCTCGGGATTGTCCACCTGGACGCAGCGCACCGCGACGCTGGGGACGCGCCGGACCGCGTCGATCCGCACCACCGGGGCCAGCACGGCGGTCCCACCCGGCCGGCTGTAGCCGGGCGAACCGGCGGCGGCGATGCTGTCCCGCCCACAGCGCAGTTCGACCGTCGTCCGCACACCCAGCCTGGTCGACCACTGGTGTTGGGCGTCGGCGACGATCACCGTCCCGTCGGAGAACTCGATCTCATAGCAGGGTCGGCCCAGCATCACCCCGGTGGCGGCCACCACCCGGGTCGGTGCACCGTCGGCGCCGAGCAGCTCGTCGCCGACCGCGACGTCGCCCATCGTGGTCCACCCGGACGGGGTCGGCAGCGGGGTGTCCAGGGCCAGCGCCTTCCCCATCCCCGGCCGGGCGGCGATGATGATCATCTGCCCCGGGTGCAGGCCGTTGGTCACCTCGTCGAGGTCGTGGAAGCCGGTCGGCACCCCGCGGGCCAGCCCGCCGCCGGAGGCGATGGCGTCGATCTCGTCCATCGTCGGCTGCAGCAGGTCCTCCAGCGGGACGAAGTCCTCGGAGAGCCGCCGGTCGGTGACCTCGTAGATCTCCGCTTGCGCGCGGTCGACCACCTCGGCGACGTCGGCTCCCTCGGCGCCGGCGTAGCCGTACTGCACCACCCGCGTCCCGGCCTCCACCAGCCGCCGCCACGACCTGAGGCCGGTCGGCGATGCCAACCGGCCCACCAGGACCGCCTGTAGACCAGCCAAGCAACGGAATCGCCAATCCCGACAAC
>NZ_JBYCLB010000277.1:0-1842 GCF_057473705.1 Mycobacterium sp. TH-M15
TTTCCCGCTCACCCGGATCGACCCCAAAGACTTGAACTTCACCGCGATCGGTCATTTCAGTTCGATCCTCATCGGCCTGTGCTGCTATGCGCTGGCCCGAGATCGCCAGGGCCGATCAATTGATCCGGCGCGCGTGCCCAGATTGCTACGTCGACGCGGCAGCCGCGACGCTTCGGCCTGACCGCTAAGTCCGGCGGCTGCACCCCCGTCCCTGACCGCGCACGGCGCGAGCATGGAATCCTGATGTTGATGCGGCATTACTACTCCGTAGCGGCGATTCGCGACGCCGAGGCACCGCTGCTGGCCAGCCTGCCCGACGGTGTGTTGATGAAGCGCGCGGCCTACGGGTTGGCCAACGTGATCATCCGTGAGCTGGCCGCCCGCACCGGCGGGGTTACCGGCCGCCGGGTGTGCGCGGTCGTCGGCTCGGGCGACAACGGCGGCGATGCCTTGTGGGCGGCGACCTTCCTGCGCCGCCGCGGCGCGGCGGCCGACGCGGTGCTACTCAACCCGGACCGCACCCATCGCAAGGCGCTGGCGGCGTTCCGGAAAGCTGGTGGGCGTGTCTTGGAAAACACGGAAAATGTATCGGCAGCAACCGATCTCGTTATCGACGGAGTGGTGGGCATCTCCGGCTCGGGGCCGCTGCGACCGGCGGCCGCCGAGGTGTTTGCGACTGTCGCGGCCGCGGGGATCCCGGTAGTCGCCGTCGACATCCCCAGCGGCATTGACGTGGTGACCGGCGCAATCAGCGGCCCCGCTGTGCACGCCGCGCTGACCGTCACCTTTGGCGGGCTCAAGCCCGTGCACGCGCTCGCCGACTGCGGCGACGTCACGTTGGTTGATATCGGGCTCGACCTGCCGGACACCGACATCCTGGGCTTGCAGGCCGCCGACGTGGCCGCGCGCTGGCCGGTGCCCGGCGCCCGCGACGACAAATACACCCAAGGCGTGACCGGTGTGCTGGCCGGCTCGTCGACCTATCCGGGTGCGGCCGTGCTGTGCACCGGTGCGGCGGTCGCGGCCACCTCCGGCATGGTCCGCTACGCCGGCAGCGCGGATACCCAGGTGCTCGCGGCGTGGCCTGAGGTGATCGCGTCGCCCACCCCGGCGGCGGCCGGGCGGGTGCAATCCTGGGTCGTCGGGCCGGGGCTGGGCACCTCGGATGCTGAAGCCGCCGCGGCGCTGTGGTTTGCGTTGGACACCGACTTGCCGGTGCTCGTCGACGCCGATGGACTGACCATGCTGGCTGCCCACCCCGACCTGGTGACCAAGCGCGCTGAAAGGGGAGTGCCGACGGTGCTGACCCCGCACGCCGGCGAATTCGCCCGACTGGCCGGGACCCCTCCGGGCGATGACCGGGTCGGCGCGTGCCGCAAGCTAGCCGACGCGTTCGGTGCCACCGTGCTACTGAAGGGCAACGTCACCGTCATCGCCGACCCCGGCGGCCCGGTGTATCTGAATCCGGCCGGCCAGTCCTGGGCGGCTACCGCCGGGTCTGGTGACGTGCTGTCCGGCATGATCGGTGCGCTGCTGGCCGCGGGGCTGCCGGCGGCCGAGGCCGCCGCCGCCGCCGCCTTCGTACATACGCGCGCGGCAGCGCTGTCGGCCGCTGACCCAGGGCCTGGTGACGCGCCGACGTCGGCGTCCCGCATGGTGCGGCACATCCGAGCCGCCCTGGCGGCCTTATAGCAGCAACGGTCAAACGAAAGGATTCGTCGTGTCTCGCAGTCACCCGTCTGTCCCCGCGCACTCGATCGCTCCTGCCTACACCGGCCGCATGTTCACGGCGCCGGTACCCGCCCTGCGGCTGCCCGAAGAATCGATGGATCCGGAGGCGGC
>NZ_JBYCLB010000278.1:0-1600 GCF_057473705.1 Mycobacterium sp. TH-M15
GTGACAGGATTTGAACCTGCGACCTCTTCGTCCCGAACGAAGCACGCTACCAAGCTGCGCCACACCCCGCGTGAAGCCACGACAGCGTATCGCACCGCCGCGCGGCGAAGCCAAACGGCGCTTACTCCCAGCGGCAGGACCGCTCGAACTCGGCCAGCGCCGCCGTCGGTCCGGCGAGGTCCAGCCCCTGCTGGGCCACCCAGTCGTCGCAGAAGTAAGTGTCGCCGTAGCGTTCGCCGCCGTCGGTGAGCAGGGTGACCACCGAGCCGCTGCGCCCGTCGGCGACCAGCTCGGCCAGCAGGCCGAACGCGCCCCAGACGTTGGTGCCGGTGGACGCGCCCACCCGCCGGCCCAGCACCGTGCTGACGTGCCGGGCGGCGGCCACCGACGCCGCGTCGGGCACCGCCACCATCCGGTCCACCACCTCCGGCAGAAACGACGGCTCCACCCGCGGCCGGCCGATCCCCTCGATCCGCGACGAACCGGCCACCACCGTGTCGTAGCGGCACTGCTCGTAGGCCGGGAAGAACGCGGAGTTCTCCGGGTCGACGACGCAGAGCCGGGTGGCATGCCGCCGGTAGCGGATGTACCGGCCGATCGTCGCGCTGGTGCCTCCGGTGCCCGCGCCGACCACGATCCATTCCGGGACCGGGTGGGTCTCGTCGCGCAGCTGCTGATAGATCGACTCGGCGATGTTGTTGTTGCCGCGCCAGTCGGTGGCCCGTTCGGCGTTGGTGAACTGGTCCAGGTAGTGTCCGCCGGTCTCGGCGGCGATCCGCTCCGCCTCGGCGTAGACGTCGGCCGAGTGCCGCACGAAGTGGCAGCGGCCGCCCTGGGCCTCGATCAGCGCCACCTTGGCGGTGCTGGTAGAGGTGGGCATCACCGCGACGAACGGCAGGTCGAGCAGTGCGGCGAAGTACGCCTCGGAGACCGCGGTGGAGCCCGACGATGCCTCGACCACCGTGGTGTTCTCCTCGATCCACCCGTTGCAGATCCCGTACAGGAACAGCGACCGGGCCAGCCGGTGCTTGAGGCTGCCGGTGATGTGGGTGGTCTCGTCCTTGAGGTACAGCGCGATGTCCACCTCGCCGCTCCACGCCGACGGCAGTGGGTAGCGCAGCAGATGGGTGTCGGCGCTGCGCCGTGCGTCGGCTTCGATCAGCCGGATGGCGTTGTCGGTCCAGCGTCGCGGACGGCCGTGGATGGCGACCCGGGTCGGCCCGGTCAATGCGCCGATACGGGGGGCTGCGAGCGGTCGAGGCTGCTGCGCGCGTCGGCGCCGCCGGTCGGCGCAGCCACCAGGGTCAGCAGCGTCGCCTCCGGCCGGCAGCAGAACCGCAGCGGCGCGAACGGGGAGGTGCCGATCCCGGCCGAGACGTGCAACGCCATGTCGGCACCCCACCGCGACGCGCCTTTGACCCGGGCCCGGTCCAGGCCCGAGTTGGTGGTCAGCGCCCCGTAGAACGGCAGGCAGATCTGCCCGCCGTGGGTGTGACCGGCCAGCACCAGTTGGTAGCCGTCGGCGGCGAAGCGGTCCAGCACCCGCGGCTCCGGCGAGTGGGTCAGCCCCAGCCGCAGGTCGGCGGCCGGGTGGACCGGG
>NZ_JBYCLB010000279.1:0-3341 GCF_057473705.1 Mycobacterium sp. TH-M15
ATACACGCGTTCACGGCGCCAGGCCGGGCAGTTCGCGAATCCCGAACTCGCGGTTGAGCACCGAACGCGCCGCGTAGTAGCCGCACATCCCGTGTACGCCCGGGGCCGGTGGGGTCGCCCCGGAACACAGGTAGACGCCGGGAAGTGGTGTCGCCCAGGGGTTCCACCGCGGCGTCGGCCCGGTCATCGCCCGCCACGCGCTGCTGCCGACCGAGATGTCGCCGCCGACGTAGTTGGCGTTGTGCTCGGCCAGCCGGCTCGCCGGCACGCTGCGCCCGGCGACCACCAGGTCTCGGAAGCCGGGGGCGAAGCGCTCCATCGCGGCGGTGACGGCCTCGGTCTGGTCGATCGGTGAGCCGGCCGGCACGTGGGCGTAGGTCCACATCGGCCGGCGGCCCGCCGCGTCGACCCGGGACGGGTCGACCAGGTGCGGCAGCGCCCCCAGGATCATCGGCCGCTCGGCGTGCCGGCCGGCGGCCACCTCGGCCTCGGCGTGCGTCATCTGCGGCCGATCGCCGCCGAGGTGCAGTGTCGGCGCCTGCGCCAGCCGCGGGTCGGCCCACGGCACCTCGCCGGAGAGTACGAAATCCACCTTGGCGACCGCCCCGGCGCCGAACCGGTAGCGGCGCAACGCGTTCGCGTAGCGCGACGGCAGCGCGCCGCCATAGACATCCAGCAGCGTGGTGGGGGCGGTGTCGAAAATCGTCACCCCGCCGGGTGGTTCGGTCACCTCGGCGCCGGCGGTGAGCCGGCCGCCGTGTGCGCGCAGGTCGGCGACGAGCGCGTCGGTGATGGCCTGGGTTCCACCGAGTGGGATCGGCCAGCCCACGGTGTGCGCCAGCGACGCCAGCAGCATGCCCAGCCCGGCCGTGGTCAGCGACGGCATCGGGTGCACCGCGTGCGCGGCGACCCCGGTGAACAACGTCCGCGCGTCCGCCCCGCGCAAGGCGCCCCAGGCGGGGGTGGCCTGCGCCAGGATCCGCAGCCCCAGCCGCAGCACCGTCGCGAGCCCGCCCGGCGGCGACCGCTTGTCGCCGAGCATGAAACCGACCACCGCGTCGCTGTGCTCCGCCAGCGGACCCATCAGCCGCCGCCAGGCACGGCCGTGCTCGAGCTCGGCGCAGGTGCGGTCCAGGTCCCGGTAGGCGATCACCGCCGGCCGGCCGTCCAGCGGATTCGCATAGGAGATCTCCGGCGCCACCACCGGCACCCCGCGGCCGGGAAGGTCGAACTCGGCGAAGAACGGCGACGCCAACGCCAGCGGATGCACCGCCGAGCAGACGTCGTGGGCCACGTCGGGAAACTCCGGGTCGGCTGCGGTGCGGGCACCGCCACCGAACGTCGGCTGCGCCTCGATCACCTGCACCGACAACCCGGCCCGGGCACAGAGCACCGCTGCGCTCAGCCCGTTGGGACCACTGCCGACGACGGTGACGTCCACCGTCCGATGGTAGGGGCGGTGGCCCGCTGCGCCCGGCTCCGCCGCGCTGGCGACCACCGCGGGTTTTGATGGCGGTGGCCCGCTGCGCCCGGCTCCGCCGCGCTGGCGACCACCGCTAGGCTGTGCCGGGTGACCCTCCCCGTTGTTTTGATCGCCGACAAACTCGCCGAGTCGACCGTCGCTGCCCTCGGCGACCAGGTGGAAGTCCGCTGGGTGGACGGCCCGGACCGGGCCAAGCTGCTGGCCGCGGTGCCCGACGCCGACGCGCTGCTGGTCCGCAGCGCCACCACCGTCGACGCCGAGGTGCTGGCCGCCGGCAGCAAGCTGAAGATCGTCGCCCGGGCCGGGGTGGGGCTGGACAACGTCGACGTGGACGCCGCCACCGCCCGCGGGGTGCTGGTGGTCAACGCCCCCACCTCGAACATTCACAGCGCCGCCGAGCACGCGATCGCGCTGCTGCTGGCCGCCGCCCGGCAGATCCCGGCCGCCGACGCCTCGCTGCACGGCCACGAGTGGAAGCGCTCGTCGTTCTCCGGCACCGAGATCTTCGACCACACCGTCGGGGTGGTCGGCCTGGGCCGGATCGGCCAGCTGGTGGCCCAGCGGCTGGCGGCGTTCGGCGCGCACATCGTCGCCTACGACCCGTACGTCTCGGCGGCCCGCGCCGCCCAGCTCGGCATCGAGCTGCTGCCGCTGGACGAGCTGCTGGCCCGCGCCGACTTCATCTCGGTACACCTGCCCAAGACGCCGGAGACCGCCGGGCTGATCGGCAAGGAGGCGCTGGCCAAGACCAAGCCGGGGGTGATCGTCGTCAACGCCGCCCGCGGCGGGCTCATCGACGAGGCCGCGCTGGCCGACGCGATCAACAGCGGACACGTGCGCGGCGCCGGGCTGGACGTCTTCGCCACCGAGCCGTGCACCGACTCGCCGCTGTTCGAGCTGCCGCAGGTGGTGGTCACCCCGCACCTGGGCGCCTCCACCGCCGAGGCGCAGGACCGGGCCGGCACCGACGTGGCCAAGAGTGTGCAGCTGGCGCTGGCCGGCGAGTTCGTGCCGGACGCGGTGAACGTCGGCGGCGGGGCGGTCAGCGAGGAGGTGGCGCCCTGGCTGGACCTGGTCCGCAAGCTGGGCGTGCTGGCCGGTGTGCTCTCCGACGCGCTGCCGGTCTCGCTTTCGGTGCAGGCCCGCGGTGAGCTGGCCGGCGAAGACGTCGAGGTGCTACGGCTTTCGGCGCTGCGCGGGCTGTTCTCGGCGGTGATCGAAGACCCGGTGACGTTCGTCAACGCCCCGGCGCTGGCCGCCGAGCGGGGGGTTGCGGCCGAGATCTCCACCGCCACCGAGAGCCCCAACCACCGCAGCGTGGTCGAGCTCAGGGCCGTCACCGCCGACGGCTCCACCGTCACCGTGGCCGGCACGCTGGCCGGGCCGCTGCAGGTGGAGAAGGTCGTCGAGATCAACGGCCGGCACTTCGACCTGCGGGCCGAGGGCGTCAACCTGGTGATCAACTACGCCGACCAGCCCGGTGCGCTGGGCAAGATCGGCACCCTGCTCGGCGGCGCCGGGATCAACATCCACGCCGCGCAGCTCTCCGAGGACGCCGCGGGCCCGGCGGCGACCATCCTGCTGCGGCTGGACCGCGACGTGCCGGCCGAGCTCCGCGCCGCGATCGGCGACGCCGTCGGCGCCAAGAAGCTTGAGGTGGTTGATCTTTCGTGACCCTCAAACTCGCCGTCATCCCCGGCGACGGGATCGGCCCGGAGGTCGTCGCCGAAGCGGTCGCAGTGCTCGACGCGGTGCTGCCCGGCGTCGCGAAGACCAGCTACGACCTGGGGGCGCGGCGCTACCACGCCACCGGCGAGGTGCTGCCCGACTCGGTGCTCGACGAGCTGCGCGCCCACGA
>NZ_JBYCLB010000280.1:0-3102 GCF_057473705.1 Mycobacterium sp. TH-M15
CACCACGAACTCATCTGGTCAACGAAGCGGCGGCCGCGACGACGGTTGCGGCCGCCGCTTCACCCTGCCCTCTTGACAAACTTCCCCCCATATCAGACTCCCGACTCGCGACCAACCTGCGTCTGCTGTGTCGAAAACTTGCTCAAGACGTTTTGGGGTTGGCGGGATCGCCAACACCCCGACGGCACCATCGACTGGACCAGCCCCACCGGGCACACCTACACCACCTATCCGGGTGCCCGGCTGCTCTTCCCGGCCCTGTGTCGGCCCACCGGAGCGGCACCGGTCACCGCGGCACCGAAGCCGGCCGCGGCTGGACGCACCCTGATGATGCCCACCCGAAAACGCACCCGCGCCCAGAACCGTCGTGCCTGCATCAGAGCCGAACGCGCCCGCAACCTCGCCCACATCGTCGAACGCAGCAGACCACCACCAGGCTCCTAGCTGCCCGGGCCGATGTTGCGGGCCGGCCGGGTACGCAGGTGGCGACCGTATGCCTCTGGTGCGCCGGCGATCTCAGCGGCGTCGGCCATCACGCCCAGGTAGCGGGCCGACGGCAGCCCGCCCTCCCAGGCGTCCACCACGTACAGCCAGGCCAGCGTCGGCTCGGGGGTGGTGTCCGCCGAGATCGCGGTCACCCGGTCCACCCGGCAGCGGATCTTTTTGTGGATGCCGAGTTCGGAGCCCTCCCAGCGGTCCAGGTTCTGCTCGTCGGCGACCGTGACGTCGTAGAGCACCACGAACACCCTGGCGGCGGGCTCCTCGACGATGGTGGCCAGCGCGCCCTCCCAGCCCAGATCCTCGCCGCCGAAGGTGAGCCGCCAGCCGTGCAGCCATCCGGTGCCGGTCATCGGCGAATGCGGTGCCCGCTGCAGCATCTGCTCCGGATGCATGTTCGAGCCGTAGGCGGCGTAGAGAGGCACGGGAGAAAGCTTAAACTCCGAGCGTTGACTAGGTTATGGCTGTGACCACCCGAATCGTCATCATCGGCGGCGGCCCCGCCGGCTACGAGGCCGCGCTGGTGGCCGCCGGCTACGGGCCTGAGGTCGCGCAGGTGATGGTGGTCGACGCCGACGGCATCGGTGGCGCCTGCGTGCTGTGGGACTGTGTGCCGTCCAAGACGTTCATCGCCTCGTCGGGGGTGCGCACCGAGCTGCGCCGCGCGCCACACCTCGGCTTCGACATCCACTTCACCGACGCCGAGATCGAACTCGGCCAGATCCACGACCGGGTCAAGTCGCTGGCCGCCGCCCAGTCCGCCGACATCACCGCTCAGCTGCTGGCCGCCGGGGTCGAGGTGATCGCCGGGCGCGGCGAACTCGTCGACCGCCATCCCGGCCTGGTGCACCACCGGGTCAAGGTGACCGCCGCCGACGGCGCGGTCAGCGTGCGGGATGCCGATGTGGTGCTGATCGCCACCGGCGCCAGCCCGCGGGTGCTGCCCGGAGCCGAGCCGGACAATGCGCGCATCCTGACCTGGCGGCAGCTCTACGACCTCAAAGAGCTGCCCGAACACCTGGTGGTGGTCGGCTCCGGGGTGACCGGCGCCGAATTCGTCAACGCCTACACCGAATTGGGCGTGAAGGTCACCGTGGTGGCCAGCCGGGACCGGGTGCTGCCGCACGAGGACTCCGACGCCGCCGAAGTGCTGGAACGCGCCTTCGCCGAGCGTGGCGTCACCCTGGTCAAGAACGCCCGCGCCCAGTCGGTGACCCGCTCCGACGACGGAGTGCTGGTCACCATGACCGACGGGCGCACCGTCGCCGGCAGCCACGCCCTGATGACCGTCGGGTCGGTGCCCAATACCGGCGCCCTGGGCCTGGATCGGGTCGGCGTCGAGCTCGGCACGGGCGACTACCTGAAGGTGGACCGGGTCTCCCGCACGTCGGTCTCCGGGATCTACGCCGCCGGTGACTGCACCGGGCTGCTGCCGCTGGCGTCGGTGGCGGCCATGCAGGGCCGGATCGCGATCTACCACGCCCTGGGTGAGGCGGTCAGCCCGATCCGGCTGCGCACCGTGGCCGCGGCGGTCTTCACCCGCCCGGAGATCGCCGCGGTCGGGGTGCCGCAGGCGGCGATCGACGACGGGACGGTCCCGGCCCGCACCGTGATGCTGCCGCTGCAGACCAACGCGCGGGCGAAGATGTCGCGGATGCGGCACGGCTTCCTCAAACTGTTCTGCCGGCCGGCCACCGGGACGGTGATCGGCGGCGTGGTGGTGGCGCCGATCGCGTCGGAGCTGATCATGCCGATCGCGCTGGCCGTGCAGAACCGGGTCACCGTCGCCGACCTGGCCCAGACGCTGAGCGTGTATCCGTCGCTGTCGGGCTCGCTCACCGAGGCGGCCCGCCGGCTGATGGCCCACGACGACCTGGATTGACCGGCCACGTAGCCTGAGGCGGTACCGTACCGGCGAGTAACACGACGGGAGCACCGGTGACCGACCCGATCCCGCTGGACAGCGGCCAGACCTGGAGCGGCGGGGCCACGCTGGCACCCGAGCAGCGGGCGCGGGCCTGGGCGCGGCTCGGCGCCGAGCAGTTCGACGTGGTGGTGGTCGGCGGCGGCGTGGTCGGCGCCGGGTGCGCACTGGACGCCGCGACCCGCGGGCTGACGGTGGCACTGGTCGAGGCGCGCGACTTCGCCTCCGGGACGTCAAGCCGCAGCTCGAAGATGTTCCACGGCGGCCTGCGCTACCTGGAGCAGCTGGAGTTCGGGCTGGTTCGCGAGGCGCTGCACGAGCGGGAGCTGTCGCTGACGACGCTGGCCCCGCACCTGGTCAAGCCGCTGCCGTTTCTGTACCCGCTCACCCGACGATGGTGGGAGCGTCCCTACGTCGCCAGCGGAATCTTCCTGTACGACCAGATGGGTGGCGCGAAATCAGTTCCGGCGCAACGACACCTGACCCGCGCCGGCGCGCTGCGGCTGTGCCCGGGTCTCAAGCGCAGCGCCCTGATCGGCGGTATCCGCTACTACGACACCGTCGTCGATGACGCCCGGCACACGATGACAGTGGCCCGCACCGCCGCCCACTACGGTGCGGTGGTGCGCCCGTCCACCCAGGTGGTGGCGTTGTTGCGGGAAGGCGACCGGGTGACCGGG
>NZ_JBYCLB010000281.1:0-1644 GCF_057473705.1 Mycobacterium sp. TH-M15
GGGTTTCCTGCCACACCTCGGATTCGGAGACCCGGTAGCGGATCACCAGGCTGACCGCCGCCGGCAGGATGGACAGCCCGAAGAGCCAGCGCCAGGACAGCTGCAGCCAGTCCAGCACCACCAGCGCCCCCAGCGTCGCCAGCAGATAACCGAACAGGTAGCCCTCCTGCAGCAGGCCGGAGAAGAAGCCGCGCCGCTCGGCCGGGACCTTCTCCATCGCCAGCGCGGCCCCCAGCCCCCATTCGCCGCCCATACCGATGCCGTAGAGCAGCCGCAGCACCACCAGCACGGTGAAATTGGGGGCGAACGCGCAGAGGAACCCGACCAGCGAGTAGAAGGCCACGTCCACCATCAGCGGCAGCCGCCGGCCCACCCGGTCGGCCCAGAGCCCGAACAGCAGGGCGCCGATCGGCCGCATCACCAGGGTGGCGGTGGTCAGGAACGCCACCTCGGTCTTGGAGCGGTGAAAGGTCTCGGCGATGTCGGCGTAGACGAAGACCACGATGAAGTAGTCGAACGCGTCCATCGTCCAACCGAGCAGCGCGGCCAGCACGGAGCTGCGCTGGTCGGTGGTGAGCCGCTGGGTTGCCACCTGAGCATCGTGCGCGACCGCCATCGGGTCGAGACCACCGGGTCGAGTGCACCGGCCAGCAGCGTGAGCAGCTCCCGTCACCGCCGATGCGCGAGCGGGCTGACCTCGTCACCGGATCGTGACCGGCGGCGGGTGACAATAGAGACGCCATGACCGACGCACGCGACTTCTTCAACGCCTACCGCCACGGCTTCGTCCGGGTCGCGGCGTGCACGCTGCGCACCACCCTCGCCGATCCGCCGGCCAACGCCGAGGCGGTGCTGGCGGCGGCTCGCGTCTGCCACGACGACGGGGTCGCGCTGGTGGTGTTCCCGGAGCTCACCCTCTCCGGCTACTCCATCGACGACATCCTGCTGCAGGACACCCTGCTGGACGCCGTCGAACGGGCGCTGCACACGGTGGTGTCGGCCTCGGCCGGCCTGCTGCCGGTGCTGGTGGTCGGCGCGCCGCTGCGCTACCGGCAGCGGATCTACAACACCGCCGTCGTCGTCCACCGCGGCACCGTGCTGGGTGTGGTCCCCAAGTCCTACCTGCCGACCTACCGGGAGTTCTACGAGGCCCGGCAGCTGGCGCCCGGCGCCGACGAACGCGGGCTGATCCGGATCTGCGGCGCCGAGGCGCCGTTCGGCGCGGACCTGGTGTTCGCCGCCGCCGACCTGCCCGACTTCGTGCTGCACGTCGAGATCTGCGAGGACATGTTCGTCCCGGTGCCGCCGAGCGCGGCGGCCGCGCTGGCCGGGGCGACGGTGCTGGCCAACCTCTCCGGCAGCCCGATCACCATCGGCCGGGCCGAGGATCGGGCACTGCTGGCCCGATCGGCATCGGCGCGCTGCCTGGCCGGGTACGTCTACGCCGCGGCCGGCGAGGGGGAGTCGACGACCGACCTGGCCTGGGACGGTCAGACGATGATCTGGGAGAACGGGCGGCTGCTGGCCGAGAGTGAGCGATTCCCGTCCGGCGCCCGCCGGTCGGTGGCCGGCGGCGACCGCGGCCAGCTCGGCGCCGAGCGGCAGACCCGGGGCCCCGACGACGACAAACCGCGGGACCCTCGG
>NZ_JBYCLB010000282.1:0-4476 GCF_057473705.1 Mycobacterium sp. TH-M15
GTTGGTGAACCGGCCGTACTGCGCCGCCGAGATCAGGTACGTCGGGGTGCGCTGCAGCATGGTGACCTGGGCGGCCCGCTCGGCCAGCGCCGGGATCAGCGAGATCGCGGTGGCGCCGCTGCCGATCACCACCACCTTCTTGCCGGTGTAGTCCAGCTCTTCCGGCCAGTGCTGCGGGTGCACGACGGTGCCGCCGAACTCCTCGATGCCGGCGAAATCCGGGGTGTAGCCGTCGTCGTAGTCGTAGTAGCCGGACCCGAAGAAGACGAACCGGCTGCGGTAGCTCCGCTGCGCGCCGTCCTGTTCGACCGTCACCGTCCAGGTGTCGGTGGACGAGTCCCAGTCGGCGGCGCGGACGTAGCTGTCGAACCGGATGTGCTCGTCGATGCCGTGCTTGTGCGCGGTGGCGGTCAGGTACTCGCGGATGTGCTCCCCGTCGGCCACCCGCTCCTCACGCACCCACGGCTCGTACGGGAAGCACAGGGTGAGGATGCTGCTGTCCGAGCGCACGCCCGGGTAGCGGAACAGGTCCCAGGTGCCGCCGATCCGGGACCGCCGCTCCAGGATGACGTAGCTGGTGTCCGGGTTGCGCTCGGTGATCCGGTAGGCCGCGCCCAGCCCGGAGATGCCCGCGCCGACGATCACGACGTCGACGTACTGCGGGTCTGGGTCGATACGGTCCGCCATGCCCGGGCCTCCATTCGGCGTCGTCCTTTTCCAGCTTATGCACTCACCGATTCACCGGCTCCAGCGCGGTCAGCGCGGCTGCAGCAGCACGTCCACATGCAGCGGCGCGCACAGCTCGATCAGCCAGATCTGGTCGGCGGGGCCGGCGAAGATGCGCGCGTGCGACGGGTCCTGACTCAACGCCCCCGCGCACCGATCGCCGAAGAAGACGTACGTGCGTGCGTCGGTGCACATTCGCGACATCCACACCAGGCCGTCGAGACCGGCGCCGTGTGCGGCTTCGGCCCAGCGCACCGTGTCGGCGTAGCCGGACGCCGGGCCGGCGGTCAGGTCGGCGGCGGTGACCTTCAGCCGTCGCAACCCCATCCCGTGCAGCACACCGACCCGCACCTCGCGGGTGACCTCGAGCCGGGTCAGAACCTTGTCGGCGTACCTGTCGTACGGCAGGACGCCCCCTTCGACCGGGATGTCGTGCAGGAGGGTCTCGGCGACGGCCGCCTCCTCGGTCTCCGCGGCGTACATGATCGGCACCACCGGATCCCCGAAGAAACCGAACCGGGTGCGGCCGCCGACGCCGGGGTTGAACTCGGTGGCGGTGCGGGTCGCGGATGCGACGCGGTACAGCAGCCGGCCCGCGGGCAGGATGACGGTGGTCGGGGCGAACGGGCTCGGCGGCCACCTCACCACGAGATGCCGAAATCATCCGCCGCCACTGCGGCGACGCGTTCGGGATCCGTGGCGAGATGGTCTACGGGCCGATCGCCGTCGAGGTAGGTGGTCGGTGCGCAGAGCCACTGCACCACGCCCGTCTCGGACCAGTCGTTGGCCTCGGCGGTCTTGCGCAGCGCCGCGATGACGGCCAACGGCTTTCCGTCCGGCCCGAACTGGAAACCCGGATAGGCCAGGTGGTTGCCGCGCCGCACGCCGATCAGCGTCTTGGCGCGGTGCGCGGCGGCGGCCAGGTTGCGCGGTGCGGTGGACCGCGACCCCAGCCGCTTGCCGGCCTCGGTGCTGGTCAGCATGCCGAATTCGGCGTCGATCCGGTCGTAGAGGTTGTGTTCGGCCTGCACCGCCCGGGCGATGGCGGGCTCGGTGTACACCGTGACCGAAGACAGCGCCGCGCCCACCGCCTGCGCGCTCTGCCAGATCCGCCGGGTGGCGGCGGTCAGGTCGTCGACGGTGGTCACGAAGCCCAGTGTACATGCATTTCGTGCGAATTCCGATGTCGCACGGAGTGCACGCTCAGCGGTAGTTGACGAACTGCAGCGCCACGTCCAGGTCGGCGCCCTTGAGCAGCGCGATCACCGCCTGCAGGTCGTCGCGCTTCTTCGAGCTGACCCGCACCTCGTCGCCCTGGATCTGGGTCTTGACCCCCTTGGGGCCCTCGTCGCGGATCAGCTTGGTGATCTTCTTGGCGTGCTCGGAATCGATGCCCTGCTGCAGCAAGCCGGTGATCTTGTAGGTCTTGCCGGAGGCCTGCGGCTCGCCGGCCTTGAACGCCTTCATCGAGATGTCCCGGCGGATCAGCTTCTCCTTGAACACGTCGACGGCGGCCTTGACCCGCTCCTCGGTGGAGCTGGTCAGCTCGATGGCCTCCTCGCCCTTCCAGGCGATGCTGGTGTCGGTGCCGCGGAAGTCGTATCGGGTGGCCAGCTCCTTGCCGGCCTGGTTCAGCGCGTTGTCGACCTCCTGGCGGTCGACCTTGCTGACGACGTCGAACGATGAATCCGCCATCTGCGGTCCCCTCTCGGTGCTCTGTTCTGCAGGCGCTGGCCGTTTGTACCCTGGGTACATCCTCGTTGTAGTCTGCTAGGCGCGATACGGCAGGTTGTCCGAGCGGCCAATGGAAGCGGACTGTAAATCCGTCGGCGAAAGCCTACGCAGGTTCGAATCCTGCACCTGCCACCCAGCTCTTCCGATCGGCCATGCCGATGGGCAGGCCGGGGCACGGCGTGGACGACATCCGGCGTATCAGTGGTGCTGCGGCGCGGTGTAGGCCGGAACCTGCCGAAGCCGCGGGGCGTGCAGCTTGACCATGTGACCCATCGGGCCGGCGAACTCGATCGGGTGGCCACCGTGACAGTTCTCGGGTGGCTGCACACCGCAGTACGGGCAGGACCGATTGATCGCCTCGGCGACGATCTCGTCGGACCACTCGTTGGCCCCGCCGGATTCGGTGTAGTTTGCGGGAGCCATAAACCCAGGTTACGCCGGTCACACTGGCCAGGTATGCCGCAAACAGGTCAAGCAGCGCGCGCATCCCGGGCAGTCATCGGAGCGAGCATAGCGGGGCAATTCGCCGGTCACCGACCACCGGGCCGCGCGGCGGGCGCAGTAGGGTCCAAAGACCCTGGCAACCGGAACTGGGGCAAGCCTAACCTAATTTGCATGCAACAACTACCGATGCCCGACAGGAAAGCCGCAGATCTCCCCGGCCATTGGCTCTTCGCCCGGCTGGGCAAACGGGTGTTGCGCCCCGGCGGGCTGGGCCTGACCGAGCGGATGCTCGTCGACGCCGAACTGCCCGGCGTCGACGTGGTGGAGCTGGCGCCCGGGATGGGCCGCACCGCCCGGGAGATCCTCGGCCGGCACCCGAGCAGCTACACCGGGGTGGAGGGCGACGAGAACGCCGCCGGCGTGGTCCGTTCGGTGGTCGGCGCCAAGGGCACGGTGGTCAACGGCGAGGCGTCGGCGACCGGGCTGGCCGACGCCAGCGCCGACGTGGTGGTCGGCGAGGCGATGCTGACCATGCAGACCGACCCGCACAAGGTGGAGATCGCCCGCGAGGCGTTCCGGGTGCTGCGCCCGGGCGGTCGGTACGCCATCCACGAACTGGCGCTGCAGCCCGACGGGGTGGCCGCCGAGGTCAAAGACGAGGTGCGCACCTCGCTGGCCCGGTCGATCAAGGTCAACGCCCGCCCGCTGACCGCGAGCGAGTGGACCGAGGTGCTCGGCGCGGCCGGCTTCACGGTGAAGAAGGTGTCGTTCGCGCCGATGTCGCTGTTGGAGCCGCACCGGCTGATCGCCGACGAGGGCCTGCTCGGTGCGCTGCGGTTCGTCGTCAACGTGCTGCGCGACTCCGACGCCCGGGCCCGGGTGCTCGACATGCGGTCGGTGTTCCGCAAGTACCACGAGAACATGGCCGCCATCGAGGTCATCGCCGAGAAGCCGGCGGCCTAGCGCCACCCCCTTCGCGTGTGGTGATCTCGCGACGTATACGTCCCGTATCGCGTCGCCGGATCACCACTCGCGGCCCTGATGGTGATATGACAGCACCCGACCGCGACCGCGATGAGCGTGGCCGGGCCCGCAACGCCCGCCCGCGGGACCGGCTGGGCCGTCCGCTGCCGCGCGGCAGCACCGGCAGCGTCGAGAGCATCCCCGACGACCTGGACCTGCCGCCGGCCGAGAGCCTGGCCTACGCGCAGCGGCTGCTGGACGACGGGCTGGCGTTCAGCGCCCACGAGGTGCTCGAGGCGGCCTGGAAGAACGGCCCCGACGACGAGCGGCTGCTCTGGCAGGGCCTGGCCCAGATCGCCGTCGGCGTAACCCATCTCCAGCGGGGCAACCGCACCGGGGCGAAGACCCTGCTGGAACGCGCGTCGTGGCGGCTCGCCGGCGGCGACTCCCCGGCGCCGTACGGCATCGACGTCCCCGGGCTGCTGACGTTCGCCGCCGCGCTGATCGACGACCTGGACGCCGGGACCGAGATCGCGCCGGAGCGGCTGCGCCCGCGCCTGGTCGGCTAGGTTCTCAGCTGTGACGGAGCCGACGCGCTGGACGCTGGCC
>NZ_JBYCLB010000283.1:0-3120 GCF_057473705.1 Mycobacterium sp. TH-M15
GAAACCACACTCCCCGACCACCCGCCGCGCTAGCACCCCGCGCCATCTCGCCCCGTCACATTTGCCTGGAAGCACGCCGCACGACCCGTGCGCTGCCGACTGCTGCAACCGTACTCCATACTCATCTCCCCTCTTCGATCACGCCGCTTACTCCGCCGCGAGATAGCGGTACGCGGTCGCTCGGCTGATTCCGAACGCGCCGGCCAGCTCGCGCACCGACTCGCCGCCCGCGAGGCAGCGCGGACCTCACGGCCCAACTCGAGTTCCAGTTCAGCCAACGTCGCCATGACACCGGCCACGGCCCGCCCGGTCGCCGTTTCCGTGTCCACGCTTTCACGCAAGGCAGGCAACATAATTCGACGCTCACCGAGGTCGGCAATCGTGCAGGTGACTTCGGCGACCGAGCGGCCGAGCCGGTCGATAGCGACCACTACGACCACATCGCCGGGCCGGGCGTAATCCAGCAACCCCGCCAGGCCTGGCCGCGCCGCGGCCATCGACCCCGACAGCTTGTCGGTGACCTAGAAGACGCCGACAACGCGGCCAAGCTCGGCTGGATGGACTGGGCGTTCACCGGCTATCACGACGTCACCACGACCGATCAGGCCGGCGAGTCGCTGATTTTCAACCCGCACGACCCGCCCACCGGTGCCAACGTGAACACCGCCGACCTGGACACCCTCGCCCAGCCGTATCCGCAGGTGGTGGCCGGCACCCCGAACGCATGGTCGTTCGACTCCGCCACCGACACCTTCACGTTCAGCTACTCACCGGAGATGGCTGACGGCTCAGGGGACTTCGCTGCCGGATCGACGACCACGATCTCGGTGCCACAGGTGGAGTACCCACACGGCTACCACGTTGACGTGACCGGCGGCCACGTCGTCTCCGGGCCGAACGCCCCCGAACTGGTGGTGGCTTCCGACAGCGGAACCGGAACCGTCACGGTCACCGTGACCCCGGGTGGCGCCGACGGCGGGGCGGGCGGCAGCTGACCCGAGGGCCGACGCTATCCGGCGGCCTCCGCCGACGAGATCAGCTCGACGAGCTAGATCGGCGTCAGGCCGTGCTTGCGCTGCACCCGCAGCGGGTAGCGCTGCTTCTCCCGCAGGATGTGCAGCGACCTGCGCAGCAGCAGCCGGGTCTCGTGCGGCTGGATCACGCCGTCGATGTAGCCGCGCTCGGCCGCGGTCCACGGGATCGCCATGTTGGCGTTGTAGCCCTCGATGAAGTCGCGCTTGACCTGCTGGGCCTCCGGCGCGGTGGGGTCCGGGAAGCGCTTCATCAGCAGCTGCGCGGCGCCCTCGGCGCCGATCACCGCGATCCGCGCGGTCGGCCAGGCGAAGTTCAGGTCGGCGGCGAGCTGCTTGGAGCCCATCACCGCGTGCGCACCGCCGTAGGACTTGCGGATGGTGAACGTGACCTTCGGGACGTCGACGTGCACGACCGCGTTGAGGAACCGGCCGCCGCGCTTGATGATGCCGTTCTTCTCCTGCTCCACCCCGGGCAGGAAGCCGGGGGTGTCCACCACGAAGACCAGCGGCAGGTTGTAGCAGTCGCAGAACATGATGAAGCCGGCCGCCTTGTCGGAAGCCTCGTTGTCGATCGCGCCGGACATGTACATCGGCTGGTTGGCGACCACGCCGACCGGGCGGCCGTCGACCCGGGCGAACGCGGTGATGATCGCCTGCCCGCGCTGCGCCCCGACGTCGAAGACGTCGCCGTCGTCGAAGATCCGCAGCAGGATCTCGTGCATGTCGTAGGCGGTGTTGTCGGCGTCCGGCACGATTCCGTCCAACTCCAGGTCGGAGTCGGTGAGCTCCGGCTCCAGCCCGGGGTTGACGATCGGCGGGTCGTCCCAGGTGTTGGCGGGCAGGAACGACAGGTAGTCGCGGACGTATTGAAAGGCCGCGGCTTCATCGGCGACGACCTGGTGGATGTTGCCGTAGCGGGCCTGGGCGTCGGCACCGCCGAGCTCGTCGAGGGTGACGTCCTCGCCGGTGATGTCCTTGATCACGTCCGGGCCGGTGACGAACATGTAGCCCTGGTCGCGTACCGCCACCACCAGGTCGGTCTGGATCGGCGAATACACCGCGCCGCCGGCGCATTTGCCCAAGATGATGGAGATCTCCGGCACCGTGCCGCGCAGCAGTTCGTGGCGGCGGCCCAGCTCGGCGTACCAGGCCAGCGAGGTCACCGCGTCCTGGATGCGGGCACCGGCGGAGTCGTTGATGCCGATCATCGGGCAGCCCGTCATGGCGGCCCACTCCATCAGCTTGGCCACCTTGCGGCCGAACATCTCGCCCACCGAGCCCTGGAACACCGTCTGGTCGTGGCTGAACACGCAGACCGGCCGGCCGTTGATCCGGGCGTGGCCGGTGACCACGCCGTCGCCGTAGATCGCGTTCGGGTCGCCCGGTGTCTTGCACATGGCGCCGATCTCCAGGAAGGAGCCCGGGTCCACCAGGGCGTAGATGCGGTCCCGGGCGCTCGGGATGCCCTTCTTGGCCCGCTTGGCGATCGCCTGCTCACCGCCGGGCTCGTTGGCGACCTCCAGCTTCTGGTACAGGTCGGCCAGCATCTCGGCGGTGGTCTTGTTGGTCACGTGGCCTGCTTTCCTGGCTTCCGTCGCTTCTTGCCGCCGATGCGGCCCAGCGCATCGGTGAGGTGCGTCCCGATCTTGGCGATGAACGGCTCGTCGATCACCTGAATGTGCTCGCCGCCGACCGGCACCACCTCCAGATCGGAAACATACTCACCCCAGCCGCCATCCGGCTTGCGGGTGGCGAACGCGGGTTCGAACTCGATCACGTCGTCGTGGTAGCGGTCGGCCATATACAGCGTGACGTGCCCGTCGTAGGGCCGGTAGGCCACCGTCTGCAGCGCCCGGTTGTCCAGGTAGGAGGTGCGCTGGTGCTCGACGATGCCGGCCGGGACGTCCACCCCGCTCTCCTTGACGATGTTCAGCACGAACTGCACCTGGCCGTCGTCGTCGAGCTGCTCCAACTCCTGGTAGGGGATGGCCGGGATCTCGACGTTGAAGGTCCGCTCGGCGAAGCGGGCGTAGCGGTCCCAGCGCCGGCGGGTCTCCTCCTGGGTCACCGGGATCTCCTCGCCGGG